>CAZXXW010000012.1:0-16241 GCA_964644835.1 uncultured Anaerolineales bacterium | reverse complement strand
ATTCACACCAACACCGCTCCCCGGTTCGTGCTCGTCACCATCCGGGCATAACGCCGCAACCAAGAACTATCCGTATGCGCTTCAAAAGGCGGCAATGCCTCTAAACGCGCCTGGATTTCTTCATCAGACAAGCGCACATGCAACGCACGAGCATTGAGATGAATTTCAATCATATCGCCATCTTGCAAGGCAGCGATAGGTCCCCGTGCGGCAGCTTCTGGGCTGACATGCCCCACACAAGCGCCGCGTGTTCCCCCCGAAAAACGCCCATCCGTGATCAGAGCGACTTGCTCACCCAAACCCATGCCCATGATGGCTGATGTAGGGGAGAGCATCTCTTGCATGCCAGGGCCACCTTGTGGGCCTTCATAACGAATCACAACAACGTCGCCCGGTTGGACTTCGCCATCCAAAATGCCTTGCATGGCATCTTCTTGATTCTCGTAGATGCGGGCAGGACCAACGTGATCACGCATGGAAGGGGCGACCCCTCCCGTTTTGATCACCGATCCCTGGGGGGCCAGATTCCCAAACAAGATCGACAAACCACCCTCAGGGGAGTAAGGATTCTCCAAGCCCCGGATCACGTCATCGTCTTGGATGCTGATTCCGGCGATGGATTCTCCCAGCGAAGTCCCCGCTACAGTGGGGCGTTCTAACATAACCGTGTTTCCTGCTTTCGCGATTTCGTTCAAAATAGCGGGGACTCCACCAGCCCGGTGCACATCTTCCATATGCCAGGGACCCGAGGGGCTGACCTGGCAGAGGTGGGGCACCTTCTCAGCAACGGCATTGATTCGTTCCAGGTCATAGTCGATGCCGGCCTCATGTGCCAGCGCCAGGGTATGCAAAACCGTATTCGTGCTGCCGCCCATAGCCATATCAAGGGCAAAGGCATCATCAATAGCCCGGGGAGAGACAATCTGTCGCGGGGTCAGATTCGTCTCAATCAAGTTGATGATCTGTTCTGCAGCTCGTTGGGCCAATGCGTTGCGCTCCTCACTAAGCGCTAAAGCAGTGCCATTAAACGGCAACGCCAACCCTAGAACCTCCATGAGACAATTCATCGAGTTGGCGGTGAACAAACCAGAACAGGATCCACAAGTGGGACAACCATGATCTTCTAACATTTTTAGACGTTCTTCATCGATAGTGCCCGCTTTGTAGGCTCCCACCCCCTCAAAGACCGAGATCAAGTCGACAACCTCGCCATCGGGCGTCCGGCCCGCGGCCATGGGCCCACCAGAGACGAAAACGGCGGGGATGTCCACCCGCAGCGCAGCCATAGCCATGCCGGGAACAATTTTGTCGCAATTAGGGATACACACCATGCCGTCAAATTGATGCGCCTGGATCATGGTCTCAACGCTGTCGGCGATCAATTCACGCGAGGGCAAGCTAAACTTCATCCCCGCGTGGCCCATGGCAATGCCGTCATCCACACCAATGGTGTTGAATTCAAAGGGAACGCCGCCCGCGGCGCGCACCGCTTCCTTGACGCGGCGGCCAAATTCTTGCAAATGGACATGCCCTGGAACAATATCAATATAAGAATTTACGATAGCAATGAAAGGTTTGTTGAAGTCTTCATCGCTGACGACACCGGTCGCCTTCAATAAAGATCGATGAGGGGCTCGTTCGTACCCTTTCTTGATTTTGTCAGATCGCATCATCTCTCCTGGTTCTTTAATCAAAAAAGGCTGCCCGTGTGGGCAGCCTTGGTTTGTGTTTCAGAATGTGTTTGGTTTATCTGCTTCTCACGGTCCTGACTGCCCACATGCGCATCGAGTTCTCAATCCCAAGAAGGAGGACAAGAACGAACAGGCTAATCAAGACGATAATCAACAGAGCGAGAAAATTCATATATATTTGTTTTCGATGTTTCCAAAGAGCCTTCGTGCAAACATTGGGCCGGATTTTACCAGAGCAAAAAGAGTTTTCACTAACGTTTGTCTAAGCTTCGGTTAAATCTTGTTAACATACCGGCAGTGACAAAGATGTTTTCAGCCAAATTTCCAAACCCAACAAAAAAGGCTGCCCCGTGTGGGCAGCCTTGGTTTGTGTTTCAGAATGTGTTTGGTTTATCTGCTTCTCACGGTCCTGACTGCCCACATGCGTAAGGAGTTCTCAACCCCCAGAAGGAGGAGGAGAACCAAAAGGCTAATCAGGACGATAAAGTATGAGAAGATGTTCATAGTTTTTTCTCAAGTCCCTTTGTACCGGGGACTGCATGTGAATATTGGGCAGGATTGTACTTGTCGAAATTTGATCTGTCAATCGCAAAACGTAAAGGTTACATAAAAATCGACTTTGCCTAACGTACTTACCAAGTCACGATTCTCAATCAAACACCATCTCTGTCGGTGTCAATTCTTGAGCAGCTTTATAGAGGATGCCGAAACCTTGGCTGATTAAGCTATTGAGAGTGTCAAAATCAATTTCCTGTTCCGAGGCAAGCGCTTTATCCAACGAGGCGCGGATACCGCTGGCGCGGTGGGCCCAGACCGAATCGGCCGAAAGCCGTTCCAAGCGCCGCACAAGCAGGTTGGCCCGGTGTAAAGTTTTTTCCTGATGGTTTGCTGGCATCTCGATTGCCTAATTCGCTTGATAATCTTCCAGCATCAGTTCGTACTGCCGCGCCGGGATGGTGCCCAACTTTTCCGGCCACGTCCCGGTGATGTGCTGGACGATGCGGCCAACGTGGACGTGGCAATTCTCGATGAAATAGGAATAGCTCTTTTTACGCTCACCACCCGTGGCAGTTCCGGCAACGTACAAGCCGGGGACGTTAGTCTCCATGGTTTCGGGATGATGCGATGGGGCGCGGGCCGGCTCGACCAGTTCCACGCCGGCGCGCTCGAACAAGCTCATATCGCCAACGAAGCCGGTCAGGAGCAAGACGAAATCGGCGGGATGCTCAAACTGAGAGCCATCTGCGCCTTGTAAGAGGACATGCTCCGGCGTGATTTCTAGCGGCGTGGTTTGGGGATAGAATTCGATCGTGCCCGCCTTGATTTGATTGTGGATGTCAGGCAGGAGATGCTGCTTGACGCATTCGGGATCAAAGTCAGCCCGACGGTAGCTGAGGGCCACTTCTGCGCCGGCGCGCCAACACCGCAAGGCCGCTTCAACGGCGGAGTTGCGCCCCCCGACGATCAACAGACGCTTGCGAAAATAGGTGTGAGGCCGTTCAAAATAGTGGCTGACGTGGGGCAAATCTTCGCCGGGGATGTTCAATTTGTTGGGAGCGTGCATATCGCCGATGGCCAGAACCACGCGTCGAGCCCGGTAGTGCTGCTCCCCGCGCCGGGACTGTGTGACCAGCTTGAAGCCTGATTCGAATGGTTGAATCTCGGTCACCCGCTCGAAGGTGCGGATGCCTAAATCAAACTGCTCCACGATCCCGCGCAGATAGGCCAGATACTCTTCCCCCGTGATTTGCTGCTGATCCGTCGTGGGGATGGGGATTCCGGCCAAGGCAATCCGCTCGGTGGTGCTGAAAAAATACGTCTGGCGCGGCCACCAGGTCAGTGTGTGGCCGATTTGTTTGGCATCGAAATGTAACACATCGACGCCGGCACGCTTGAGGGCGACGGCCAGTTCAATGCCGATGGGTCCCGCCCCTACGATGGCAACCTCAGCGCCGGGAAAATTCTGATTTGCTTTCATGCTTCGCTCCGTTTTTTACGTCTAGAAAGAGACCATGATTGCGTTAATTGTAACAAGATGTGGTTTGAGTACCCAGATCGAAATCTTTTTGACAGAAAACATACTCCATGGTAAGCTCCTTTCTCGAGACCGACTGGTCGGTCTGTTAGGTTCAACATAGAGGTATGATGTCAAAATCTAATCAAAAAAACACGCGCCAACGCATTTTAGAAGCAGCTTTAGAACGATTCGCCCAGGATGGTTACTATGACACCAGTATGGATGATATTGTTCGCCAAGCGAACACATCCAAGGGTGGGATTTATTTCCACTTTCCCAGCAAGGAAGAGATTTTTCTCGGCCTGGTCGATGAGTTTGCTAACATTCTGGAAAATCGTCTCAATGCCGCTTTGGCCGAAGAGGAAAGCGGTGTGCGGCGGGTCAACGCCGCGCTCAATATCTGTATCCAGACCTTCAACCAGTACAAGAAATTGGCCAAAATCTTTCTAATTCAAGCATTTGGGCTGGGAAACGCTTTCGAAGAAAAACGCCGCCAAATCCATCAGCGGTTTATCGAGATTATTCAACGCCATCTCGATGAAGCGGTCGAGGAAGGCAGTATTGAACCGATCGACACGCAAATTACCGCCTACGCCTGGATGGGCGCGATCAATGAAGTCGTTATCGCCTGGGTGTTGACCGGACAACCCGACCCTATCGAGGCTCTGTCGACGTTGCGCACGATCTTGTTGCGCGGTGTCGGCGTGGAAGAAGCCAAAATTAAGCAATTGGATGCATAAATTTCACAATGGCTCTAACCATAAAAACGCAATGGCGCAAAACTAACCCTGTGAAGCGAAAAAGGGTTTGCAGAGCAGTTTGCTAACCCCTTACCAGACGCTTTGAGACGTACAGAGAGCGTTTGTGCGCAATTCGTTCAAATTGGGGATGTTCTCCGAAAGTTCGTACAGGGTGACTTTTGCGCTACTGCATAAAAACATTACCGCGAAGCCGCGGAGTTCACAGAGATCAAGAAGATATTCATAGAACTCTGTGTCTCGGTGTTGAAAATGAGCCGTAAGATTGTCACGTTACTCAAAAGGAAATCATCCATGACGCCGAAAAAAGCTATCTTAGTTCTCATCCCTATCATCTTGAGCTTTGCCCTGAGTGCTTGCGGAACCCAATCGGAAGCGGCTACGCTAAAAGTTGCCCTGCTTCCTGTGTTAGATACGCTCTCCGTTCATGTGGCCGCTGAGGAAGGTTACTTCGAAGAGCAAGGCGTCCAGGTAGAGATTATCCCGGTGGCTTCCGCTCCCGAACGAGATCAACTCATCGCCGCGGGGGAAGCCGACGGCATGCTCAACGAGATCGTTTCCACGCTGTTCCACAATAAAACCGATGTGCAGGTGCAAATTGTACGCACCGCCCGCGCCGCCACAAGCGAAGCGCCCTTGTTTCGCATTTTAGCCGCCAAAGACAGCGGTATTGACAGTGTCGAAGATCTCAAAGGTGTCGATATCGGCATCTCCGAAGGAACCGTGATCGGTTATTTGACCGATCGGCTGCTGGAAGCGGAGGGCTTCAGCGAGAATGACATCGCCACCATCGCGGTGACAAAAATCCCCGACCGGCTGGCCTTGCTCGGCTCCGGCGAATTGCAAGCGGCGATGCTGCCCGATCCCGCTTCTTCGCTAGCGATCATGAACGGGGCTAGCGTCGTCATCGACGACACTCGCCATCCCGAATTCGGCCTGAGCGTGTTCTCGTTCCGCAAGGAGGTCATCGAAGCCCACCCCGAAGCGATCGAGGCCTTCCTGACCGCGGTCGAAGAGGCCATCGCCGCGATCAACGCCAACCCGGAGCAGTACGCCGATCTGATGGCCGAAAAAGGCCTTGTTCCCGCGCCCTTGGTGGGCGAGTACCAGGTCAACCCGCTTCCCACCGCCAGCGTGCCCAGTCAAGCCCAATGGGACAACGCGGTGGCTTGGGCCTTGAGGGAAGGCCTGATCGAAGCAGAAATCCCCTACACCGAATCAGTCACAGCCAATTACTTGCCTTGATCCTTTATGCTACAACTTGAATCAATCCATTTTTCCTACCCCAACCAAACTCCGGTCTTTGAGAACTTTTCCTGGCAGGTTCAGCGCGGAGAAAGCTGGGCCGTGCTGGGCCCTTCGGGGTGCGGCAAAACTACGCTGCTCTATCTCATTGCAAGCTTGTTATTTCCCCATCGCGGCCAAGTTTGCATCAACGGGGAAACCTTGACCCGCCCGCGCCCGCACACCGGCCTGATCATTCAGGAATATGGTCTGCTACCCTGGGCCACGGTGCGCGAAAACGCTCAATTGGGATTGAGATTGCGGAAATTTTACGGCGCCGATGGGATCCATGCCCCGCTAGATTTTAAGCCCAACTTGGATGTAGACCCCTGGCTGGATCGGCTGGGAATCCTCAACCAGGCCAACAAATATCCCGGCCAGATTTCCGGCGGCGAGCGTCAACGCGCCGCCATCGCCCGGACACTGGCCCTGGAACCCGATCTGTTGTTGATGGATGAACCCTTCTCATCGCTGGACGCACCCACACGGGAGGGGCTCCAGAACCTGGCGCTGGAGATTCAGGCCGAGCAGAATCTCACCTCGCTGGTTGTCACGCACACAATCGAAGAAGCAGCCATGCTTGGGAGGAAGATTCTCCTGCTGGGGCAGCCGCCCAACACCAAGCCAGAAATCATCGCCAACCCCAACAGCGGCGGACCCGAATACCGCGGCAGCGACGCCTATTACGCGATGTGCCGCCACCTGAGAGATCGGATGGAGGCGCAAAAAGCCAGATGACGATGAAACGCCGTGACGTACTCTTCGCCGCTCTGGCAATCCTTGTGCTTTGGCAAATTAGTGCCTGGCTGATCGATGCTCCCATTTTGCCCACACCTTTGAAAGTGATCGCCGTCTTCCCGCGCGAACTCGGCGACGGGTTGATCGCCCATTTCACCGTCAGCTTGTGGCGCGTGGTGGCCAGTACTAGCTTGGCTATTGTCTTAGCCGCTCCAGCAGGATTGATCTTGGGTCAATCGCCCCGCTTGAACGCGATATTCTCCCCCCTGATCTATCTACTCTATCCCATCCCCAAAGTGGTGCTTGTCCCCGTGTTGATCTTGATCTTCGGCATCGGCGACTTGCCTAAAATCCTGATCATCTTCATCATCCTTTTCTTCCAAATCTTGGTGCTGGTGCGCGATCAGGCGGCCAGCCTACGACCGGAACTGATCCAAAGCGTGCGCAGCCTGGGCGCGGGGCGTCGGGCCTTGTTCCGTTTCGTCTACCTGCCCGCCAGCCTTCCGGCGATTCTGACGGCCTTGCGCCAATCCGTGGGCACAGCGGTAGCCGTCCTCTACGTGGCGGAACTCTTCGCCACCCAGCGGGGGTTAGGATACTACATCTATCTGAAGGGCAGCACCCTGCTCGACTATCCCGCTATGTACGCCGGGATCATCGCGATGAGTCTACTCGGATTCGGGCTTTATTTTTCGGTTGAATGGTTGGAACGAAAATTGTGCCCCTGGCAATTCGTGTCTTGAGAGAAATTTTGTCGTCGTAACGGGGAATTTACTTTCTTGTCGCCAACTTCATCAAGGTACCAATAGGGTGGAACAAAAAAGGGAGGCCTCGAAACAAGGCCTCCCCAGTTGATGAATCTTTATTCGGAGGGCATGAAGGGACGCACAAAGGGCGAGGTGACACCCTTACGCATGAAGTGACCCGAGGGCCCTTCCCCGAGGAACTCAGAGAACCAGGATTCGTGCTCGATTTCCTCGTGCAAGATGGCCTGAGAAAGCGCGTAGGTGCGATGATCTTTGCCAGCAGTCAGGTTACAGATATGGGTGTAACCGCGCACCGCGCATCGTTCGGCCTCTACCAACACCTTCAAGATTTCTTTGACATCGGTCAAGTCATCGGGCAGTTTCGCCGGTGGGCAGGCTGACATGTCGTGGAAAACCTTCATGTCATCGGGTAGCTTGCCTCCAAGCTCGTAAATACGGGGGACCAAAGCTTCAAAGTGATTGCGGTCTTCGATGCGAGCAGCTTCGGCAATTTCCTTGATCCCTTCCCCTTCCAAGCCAATGAGGTTGGCGCGGAGGATCGTGTAATAGTAAAACGTTGTTAACTCGGCAGCAGCATTTTTGACGAGTAATTCAAGCAACTCATCGACATCAATACCTGCTTTCTCAACCATTTCTCGTGCTACCTTTGCCATTTCTAGCTCCTTTCAAAACGCTTATTTTAATATTTTCATTGTCGATTCGAAGTTCTTATCCAACTGAGCCATCTTGGCAGGTTGGACAAATGCCATAAAACGTTATTTGGTGATGCAAGATGCGATACCCCTCAGCCTGCTTTGCCGCGAGTTCTACACATTCAAAATCTTGATCAATGTCGATGATAGATTGGCAACACACACAAAAGAGGTGATGATGATGACTATGATTGGTATCAAAGCGGGTACCGTTCTCGGTTGGGCAACCTACTTCGGTCAACTCCCCCAGAGCAACCAACTCATGTAACGTATTGTAAACAGTCGTCCGAGAAACCTCTGGCATAACCGCCTGCACGTCTTGATAGACTTGATCAGCGGTGGGATGGCCATCACCTTCAGTCAATTGCTCAAAAATGACTCGCCTCTGGGGTGTAATCCGGAAGCCCTCCTGACGGAACGACTTCATGATCGCATCAACAGACCGCATCAATCTTAACCCTTTCTAATAAGTAATACTTCCTAACTTGTAATCATTATAAATAAAAAGAGCGAAATTGTCAAATCTTCGCGGTCACAAACAGAGGAAAGCCTTTACCCCGAAAGCGAAATACAAAGAATCTAGAAATCCCTCCGCTCTCGAGGATAGCTTATATTTGTCTGAAAATTTAGTGATGCTTTGGCGCTTTATGAATCTCTTAACTCCCCCACCAACGCTCGCAAACCCACCGAGTACGACCGCCAACCAAACCCGCTGATGCTGCCCACACAAACCGGAGCAATCAGGGATTGATGGCGAAACGATTCCCGCGCGGCCACATTGGAGAGATGCACTTCCACGACGGGGATTTCGATGGCAGCGACGGCATCTCGCAGGGCCACCGATGTGTGCGTGTACCCGCCGGGATTGAAGATGACGCCGTCATGCTGATCCTGAGCCTGGTGCAGCGCGTCGATCAATTCCCCCTCATGGTTGGATTGAAACGTGGCAATCTCGCATCCCAGCGTTTCCCCCAACTCTCGCAGGGCGGCATCGATGTCGGCTAATGTGTGCGCCCCGTAGACATCTGGCTCGCGCTGGCCGAGCAGATTCAAATTGGGGCCGTGCAAAACCAAAATTGAAAGTTGGGATTGACCCTGAGTCATTTTAAGCTTCTCCAACAATTGTGATTTTCCGTCATAAAACGATAAACTGATCCCGCAAATCAGGGATTTCAACGCCGACGCGCACCTCCCCAATCCGCAGGGGCAGCGCAAACCGTACCGCCCGGCGAGAGCGCTTTTTATCCATTTGCATCGCCTGGAACATGGCTTCGCGGTCCAAGTGAGCGGGAATTTGGGTGGGCAAGTCCAAATCGCTCAACACGGAAGCGATTTTTTCAGAAAGCCCCGGTTCGGCCAGACCTATCGTTTCCGCCAGTTTCGCTTCGGCGACCATGCCGATGGCAACCGCTTGCCCGTGCTTGATTTGATAGTTGGATACCGTTTCCACGCCGTGGCCAATGGTATGGCCCAGGTTTAGGGCAGCGCGGAGACTCCCTTCGTAGGGATCCTGCTCGATGATCTTGACCTTCACGGCGACAGCTCGGCGAATAATTTCATCTAGACCTGACAGGTTTGCCAAACCTGTCAGGTTTTCGCAAAGCATAAACAATTCAGGATCGCTAATCACACCGTGTTTGACCACTTCGGCCATGCCGGAGCGGAGTTCTTCTTGAGAAAGCGTTTCCAACGTGGCAGGATCGGTCAGGACGAAAGCGGGCGGATGAAAGGCCCCAACCAGATTCTTGCCTTGAGGCCGATCAACGGCGGTCTTGCCGCCCAAGCTGGCATCCACCATGGCGAGCAATGAGGTCGGCAAAGCGGCCCAGCGGACACCGCGCATGTAGGTAGCGGCGGCAAAGCCGGCCATGTCGCCGGTGACACCGCCGCCCAAGGCCAAAACCAAGCCGCCCCGCTCCAAGCGATGGTTCAAAAAGGCGTCCCACAGGGATTGTAACGTGGTGATGTTTTTGTTTTCTTCACCAGGGGGAAAGACGACCAATTTGGCGCCGTGTCCGGCTTCATGCAACAACTCTAAAACTTGATTGGCGTACAGCGCGGCAACGGTCTCATCGCTGACCAGCATCACGGGGCCGTCTGGCTCTTGCGCAGCAACGAAGTCTGGCAGGTGGTCTAATCCATCATTCCGGACCAATACCCGGTAGCCGCTCCCCATCGCCTGGGGATAAAATTGTCCCGCGGCGATTTGGATCTGGGGGAGAACGTCTTCAGGGCTGATGCTGTCGGTAATGATATTGAAATCGAAAGATCGATAATGGGCTTCTCGCTCTTCCAGCAGGGCGCGCAGTTCTGCCTGGCGATCTCCGGCGAGGAGAGGGCGATCGTCGGGTGTGCTGGAGAGACGCTCAACCAATGTTGCGGGGGAGGCCAGCAGGCAAATTACCCGACCAGCTCGTTCGACGGTTTCCCGGTTTTGGGACGAGAGCAGTGCGCCGCCTCCCAGCGAGATCACGCCGGGGGAAACGGTAACAGTTTCCAATAAAGTTTGAGTCTCCCTGTTTCGGAATCCGGATTCTCCTTCACGGGAAAAAATATCGGGAATGGGCACCCTCGCCTGGGCTTCGATTCTTTCATCCAAATCAAGGAAAGGCAAATGCAATCGCCGGGCCAATTTGCGCCCCAGTGTCGATTTGCCCACCCCGGGCGGGCCGTACAAAAAGATCGACGGTATCATTTCGGCCACCAGGTGTGAGGGGCGTCGTCCATGGGCAGATCATCGAGACAAGCGCGGCGCAAGGCCTGGAAGCGGGGTTTCATCTCGGTGAGCGAGTCGCCGCCCAGCTTTTCGATCAGGGCGTGGGCCAACACGTAGGCGACCACACTCTCGACGACGGGCACAGCACGGGGGACGGGGCAGAAATCGGAGCGCTCGTATTGGGTCGGTGTAGGCTTGCCGCTAGCCAGATCAACGGTATTTTGGGAAGTCAGGGTGGTGGCGATCGGTTTCATTGCCGCCCGCACGATCAAGGGTTGGCCGGTGGTGATTCCGCCTTCCAAGCCGCCGGCCCGATTGGTGGGGCGAGTGAGGGATTGGGGGTCAGGCTTAAGTTGAACCGCGTCATGGACTTGCGTGCCGGGCTTGCGGGTGTTCTCGAAAGCCGGACCAATTTCGACGCCCTTGATGGCCTGAATCCCCAGCACGGCCGCACCCAGGCGTGAGTCCAGGCGGCAGTCCCAATGGACGTGACTACCCAATCCGGGCGGCAGATTCAGAGCCGCGGCCTCGATGACGCCGCCAAGGGTATCGCCCGATTCGATGACCGTTTCAATGGCGGCGATCATGGCCGCGCTGGCCTCGGAATCGGGACAGCGAACCTGGCTCTCTTCGGCCTGTTGGAAACGGGTAAGATAATCAAGATCACTCAGGTCAGCGCCAACATCTCCAATGGAGACGACATAGCCGCCGACTTGAATCTCGAATTGGGCTAAAAAATGCTTGCAGACCGCGCCAACGGCGACGCGAGCGGCTGTCTCTCGAGCGGAAGCACGCTCCAGGCTGGGGCGCAGATCACGGTAACCGTATTTGATCGCCGCGGTCAAATCGGCATGACCGGGACGCGGCGTGGTGAAAGGGGGAATCGCCTGTCCAAGCCACTGATCGTGGTTACGGTTTTCAATCCGCAAGGCCACTGGCGCCCCAATGGTGAGGCCATCCATGACCCCACTGAGAATTTGGGCCTGATCCTGTTCGATGTTCATGCGCGGACCAGCGCCATAGCCGCGTTGGCGGCGAGCTAGTTCAGGGTTAAGATCATCTGGTGAAAGCGGCAAACCCGCAGGCAAACCTTCTAAAATAGCGATTAAGGCCGAACCGTGCGATTCACCGGCAGTAAGGAAACGAAGGGGCATAGGAATCAGTGGGGCAGTGTATCAGTTGACCAGTTGATCAGTGGATCAGGAATCAGTGAATCAGTTAGGTGATACCTGGTACCTGGTACCTGATTCCTGATTCCTGATTCCTGATTCCTGACCCCGATTATGCCGCGAGTTCTCCAATTTGCCAACCCCGATTGAGGTGTGGAAGGAGGAACTGAAATTGCTTTCCTGATATAATCTCTTTGCAATCATCAATCACCAATTGAATAGAACGCGGAACACGCGGATACAGCGGAATTTCGCAGATAAAAACAGAAAAAATCCGTGTAAATCTATCAAATCAGCGTTATCCGTGTTCTATTTTTCCTCATCAGACGATAACTTTGCGCAGCATTTTGCATTCAAACTTTATGCACCCAACTGTTCACGCTCGTGAAATTCGTTACCAGGACCCCTGGCTGGCTTTTCAACCCTTCGCCAGTGAGAATCACGCTATCTTGCTGGACAGCGCTCAAATTACCGACCGTTTGGGTCGCTATTCCTTCATCGCTGCCGACCCCTTCCTGAGCTTGCGGAGTAAAAACGGGGCCATCCAATTGGGGGATCAAACGATGCAAGGCGATCCCTTTGAGGTGTTGAGCCAACAATTAGACCGTTTTCCCCTCACACATCGGGCCGGGTTGCCCCCCTTCCAAACCGGGGTGGCCGGATACTTTGCCTACGATCTGGCCCACCATCTGGAAACTTTGCCCACGCCCAGCGATGATGACATGGCCTTCCCCGACCTGATTCTGGGATTTTACGATGTCGTCATCGCCTTCGATCACATGCAAAAACGAGCCTGGATTCTGGCCAGCGGCTATCCCGAGACCAAGGTCACGGCGCAAGCAGCCCGCGCCCAGGCACGCATCCAGGAATTCCGCGCCAAGGTAGACACCGCGCCCCAAGAGATACGCATTCCCCCCAATCCAGCCGAAGGCGTCAACATCGAATCCAACTTCTCCCGCCCGGATTACGAAGCTGCCGTTCAGCGGGTAATCGATTACATCTACGCGGGCGACATCTTCCAGGCCAATATTTCCCAGCGGTTCCGGGCCCAACTCTCCCCCGGCGATTCGCCTTTGGCCCTGTATCACCGGTTGCGGACGATCAATCCAGCCCCCTTTGCTGCCTATCTCGATTTCGATGACACCGTGATCGCCTCGGCTTCGCCAGAGCGATTCCTGCTGCTGCGCGATGACTGGGTCGAGACGCGCCCGATCAAGGGGACGCGGCCGCGCGGTGCAACGCCCCAAGAAGACCGCGCCCTGGCCGACGAGCTGCTCGACAGCGAAAAGGACCGCGCCGAAAACGTGATGATCGTCGATCTGCTGCGCAACGATCTCTCCCGCGTTTGCCAGGATCACAGCGTCAAGACGCCCGAGATTTGCATCCTGGAGAGCTTCGCCACGGTCCATCACCTGGTCTCCACCGTGGAGGGACGCCTCAACCCCGGCGCAGACGCTGTCGATCTGCTGCGGGTGACCATCCCGGGCGGTTCGATCACCGGCGCGCCCAAAATCCGGGCCATGGAGATCATTGCCGAATTGGAACCGACCTGGCGGGGACCTTACTGCGGCAACGTCGGCTACATCAGCTTCAGCGGCGACATGGATACCAGCATCGTCATTCGCACCTACGCCATCCGCGGGGACAAAGTTACCTTCCAGGCGGGCGGCGGCATTGTAGCTGACTCCGACCCCGCTGCCGAATACGACGAAACCATCGACAAAGCTCGCGCTCTGATGGACGCACTAACCCCATGAACCACGAAGGGCACCAAGCACACCAAGTTTTATTTTTTCTTTGTGCCCTTGGTGGACTTCGTGGATTAGAACACAGATATGATCCTACTCATTGACAACTACGACTCCTTCGTCTACAACCTGGCCCGCTACGTCAGCGAGTTGGGGTGGCCGCGCCAGGTCGTGCGCAACGACGCCATCAGCCTGGACGAAATCGAAAGCCTGAACCCGTCCCACATCATCATTTCACCGGGTCCCTGCACCCCAAACGAAGCGGGAATCTCCAACGCGGCGATCGAGCGTTTTGGAGCGACCATTCCCATTCTCGGTGTTTGCCTCGGCCACCAGTGCATCGGCCAGGTCTACGGCGGCCGCGTCGGCCGCGCCCTGCGTCCCATGCACGGCAAAACCACGCCCATTGAGCACAACGGCCAGGGCGTTTTCACCGGTCTGGACTCCCCCCTCACCGTGACCCGCTACCATTCCCTCATCGTCGAGCGAGCCGGATTTCCCGATCAACTGACCATCACCGCCAGCAGCCCGGACGGCGAGATCATGGCCCTGCGCCACCGCCAGCACCCGGTTGTGGGCGTGCAGTTCCACCCCGAGGCCGTCTTGACCGGAGGCGGCTACCACCTGCTACGCAACTTCCTCGAGCAAGATGATCTATCTTAACGGCGACCTGCTCCCCGACGATCAGATCCGCATCGACCCTGCCGACCGCGGCTTCCTGCTCGGCGACGGCATTTTCGAAACCATGCGTTCCTACCAGGGGCGCATTTTTCGCCTGGATGCCCACCTGGATCGACTTTTTTCTGGGGCTGAATTTTTGGGGATTCCGGTACCGTTGATGAGAGATGAACTGGCCCGAGGGGTATCAGCCACCCTGGAGGCGAATCAACTCTCCAACCGGGGAGCCTCCCTGCGTCTCACCTTGACGCGTGGTCCCGGTCCCCGCGGCCTGATACCGCCTCCCCGCCCCCAGCCAACCGTCCTGATCACCGCCACTCCCCTGACCCAAACCAGCTTCCCTCCCGCCAAAGCGATCCTCGCCAAAGACATCCGCCGCAACGAACATTCCCTCTGCTCGAAGATCAAGTCGCTCAACTATCTCGACAACATTCTAGCGCGCCAACAAGCCGAGCAAGCCGGCGCCGACGAAGCCCTGCTGCTCAACACCGCCGGGCACCTGGCCGAAGCCAGCACAGCTAACTTGTTCATCGACCACGAAGGCACGTTGCAGACACCGCCGATCGGCGACGGCGCTCTGCCGGGGATCACCCGTTCCGTCGTGCTGGAACTGGCTGCAAAGCTGGGCATCCCCGCGCAGGAAACATCCATCACCGCCGATGATTTGCCGCGCGCCAACGAAGCCTTTCTGACCAACAGCATCATCGAGATTCGACCGCTGGTGCAGGTGGAGGGGCAATGGTTGGGAGGTGGGGGAAGGGGGGAGATTACGCTGGCGTTACAAAGAGCGTATCATAAAGCAGTGGAGAGTGGGTAGCGGGTAGTGGGAGTCAATCTCATTAACTCTAGCCAACACGGGCAAGTGCAACGCACTTCAGCAGGTTGATTTCGGGTGCGCTGCACGTCCAAAGCGTGCATTACATCTGAAATCAGTGGCCCCTCGGAAGTGCACCGCACCTTAACTTAATGACATTGGGGGGGAGTGAGGAGATAGTGAGCTTGAAACAAAATTCTTACCCCCATGGGTTGATGATCCCTATCCCTGTTGACTCGAAATCTGACACATTGCGGGTAACAAGCGTCATTGCATGGGTCAAAACGGTGGCTGCGATTAAAGAATCAATCGCTGGCATAGGGGTACCACCAGCATCCAATCGAGCGAGTAAGCCACCCCAGTGAATTAAGACATCAGTATCCAGCGGAAGAATTCGGCCATGAAAACGGGGGAACAAATCATGCTCAAGCCAATCTCGCAAATTTCGTTTGCGCTCTGATTCGGGCAGCTTTTCTATCCCTTTGGTAATCTCGCCAATCGTGATCACGCTCAGATAGACTTGTTCGCGCTCTAACGAATCCACCCAATCGACAACGTTTGGGTTGGGCTGTTTCGAGATCAATTCTGAGATGACGCAAGTGTCGATCAAGTACTTCACAACGTCACCGCCGAACGCGGCATGCTTTTATCACGCTCCAGATCGACACCCGCTAAAGGCGAGTTGCGAAAGAATTCCGACAGCTTCCCCTGTGATGCGCGCATTTCTTCATATTCATGATAAGAAAGCACCACCGCCGTGTTCTTCCCCCAGCGGGTGATAAGCTGTGGCCCTTGCTCAAGAGCGCGATCAACGACTTCGCTAAGTTTATTCTTCGCTTCTTGCATCTGCCAACTGGTATTCATCTGACACCTCCATTTCTGTCTAGCCTGTCTAGATTATATGGATTTCTGACCTTGGTGTCAATAGCGACAAATGAATGCAGGTAAGCGTTCAGGCCTATCACCCTCGCCGAAGGCGGGCCGCTGGCAAGGGAGCGTGGCTGAGCTCCGCTGAGCTAGGACCGAAGGGTCTCCCAAGCCCCATGAGTGGAGATTCTTACCCAACGGGCACGCACAGCGCGGCAAGAATGACATCCTCCCTGAACTCCTTGAAGGGCAAAATTCTTTACAGATGAGACAAAATTTTTACTTCGAAACTCAAAACTGCT
>CAZXXW010000011.1:0-40777 GCA_964644835.1 uncultured Anaerolineales bacterium | reverse complement strand
CCTTCCCGCGAGACTTGTATCTCTACCTGCCGGGATATGGCTATCAGCGCATCAACACAGCGATGTATTACGGCGGCTTCCCACTTTTAGCCGAGACATTGGCATATCATTTCGGCGTTCGCCCCAGCCACTATGTACTCATCGGCTTAGAGGCGTTTGTCGAGACAATCGACAGCTTGAACGGCATCGACGTCCAGGTGGCCGAAAGGTTAACCGATCACCGCACCGGGCATGGCAATTACACCGTCAAACCGGGGACCGTGCACATGGACGGTGCAACGGCGCTGTGGTACGTGCGCTCCCGGTACACGACCAACGATTTCGACCGCACCCGCCGCCAGCAAGAGGTCATCCAGGCAATCGCCAGGCGGATGCTCAGCCTCAACGCCCTGGAAAACGGCGATGAGCTTTTCGATATCTACAAGACATATGTCACCACCGACCTGACCTGGTCGGATGCCGCACCGATGGTGCCGCTGGCCGCCCAAATTGGAGGCCCCGATAAGATTCGGCGTTATGCCATCGGCCCGGGCCAAGTAATCTCGTGGGTCACGCCCGGCGGAGCACAAGTGCTCTTGCCGCAAAAAGCAGCCATCCAGAGCATCATCCAGCAGGCTGTCAACCCCTGAGCAGGCAAAGTCATTTCGAGCACGTTGAAAATATGCTATAACTAGTTTAGCGATACGTTCCCGTTTCACGTCCAAGGAGGAAACAAATGGCTCTCAAAGGAAAAGGCTTTTATATCTGGAAGATCAAGAATGCCGAGAACGGCGATGCCAGCAGAATTGCAGCCGTAGCCAAAGCCGCCGGGCTCAGTCACGTGCTCATCAAAGTAGCCAACGGAATCTACAGCTACAACTACGGATTGGTGCCACCGGTCGCCAACGCCCTCCGCTCGGTGGGAATCCAGGTGTGGGGATGGCATTATGTTTTTGGAGACAGCCCTTCCTCGGAGGCCAACAAAGCGATCCAACGGATCAACGACCTCAACCTGGATGGCTATGTCATTGACGCTGAATCCCAGTACAAAGAACCGGGCAAACATCAGGCCGCCCGAACCTTCATGACCAAGCTGCGTAACGGGGTCGGGAACAACTTCCCCCTGGCGCTGTCGTCGTATCGCTTCCCCTCCCTGCACCCGATCCCCTGGAACGAATTCCTCAAAAAGTGCGATTACAACATGCCCCAGGTTTACTGGCTTAAGGCCCACAATCCGGGCGAACAACTCGCTCGCACCCTGGAAGAATTCGACGACCTGCCCTACCGGCCGCCGATCATCCCCACCGGAGCAGCGTTTACCGAGCACGGCTGGGCGCCAACGGCTCAAGAAGTGCAAGAATTCCTCGTCTCGGCGCGTTCGTTCAAACTAAGTGCGGCCAACTTCTGGGAGTGGCACAACTGCCGCGATATCCTCACGCCGAAGCACAAAATCTGGAACGTGATCGCCGACTACAATTGGGGTGGTGGCGCGCCGCCCCCTCCACCGGACATCACCATCCAATACATCAACGCCCTCAACAGCCACAGCCCCAACCAGGTCGTTTCCCTCTACCGGGAAAATGCCGTCCACGTGACCGCAGCCCGGACGATCGTGGGCAAGGCCAAAATCAAAGCCTGGTATCAGTCCTTATTCAATCAAATTTTGCCCAACGCCACTTTCGTGATCACCGGCCAAACGGGGAGCGGCAACTCCCGCCACTTCACCTGGTCGGCCAGATCCGGGCAAGGTAACGTCAACGATGGGCAAGACACCTTCGGCCTGCAAAACGGCAAAATCGCCTACCACTACACGCACTTCTCTGTGACGTGAAAATTTCAGGAAACGGAAAAAATCAAAAATCCCCTCGAGGGCTGAACCTGCCTCGAGGGGATTCTGTTTCTTGAAAAGGGAGAATCAACCTACCCTTGAGCTTGGGGCGCGTTTGTTGGAACCGGGTCCCGTTCCCCTACCACGGCGTGCCTACTTGGTCGGGCGGGGCACCTGCCAGGGCACGTTCATCCACATAATCCGGTCGCCCGAACGGATCTCCTGCACCTCTTTGCCCTTGGTAGCTGCCCGGGTCTGAATAGGCGCATCGCCAAGATGAGCCATTTTGGCCGCGTACTTATCCAGATGGATGGTCAACTCGCTCGTCTTGGTTCCGATGGTACAGCCAACCAAACGCGTTTTCTTGGGCAACTTCCAAGCGATGACGCCTTTGCCATAGCGCCCCTGGGTGGGGAATTCATCTATCTCGACACGTTTGCCGCGGCCATTGGAGGCCAGGAAAAAGAGCTCGCCGCGCTGAGGCAACAATTCGACACCGACGATCTCATCGCCATCTTCGAGTTTGATGCCCATCACACCGGCAGCGACCATCCCCATCGGGCGAACATCCTCCTCCGAAAAGCGGATTGCCATGCCCTGGGCCGTAGCCAGAAAGACATCTTTTTTGCCATCGCTCAGGCGGACATTGAGTAGTTGATCGCCATCGTTGATTTTGACGAGCTCAAAGGACGTCGCCGAGGGACCGGGCAACTCTTCCAGCGCCGTCTTTTTGACCCTCCCCTGGCGAGAAGCGGTGAGAAGATACCAGCCGGAAGCGGTCTCGTGCTTGGGCGGCAGGGTGAACATCGCCGCTATATTCGTCTCTTTTGGCAGGGGCATAAGTTTATAGAAGGGGGTTCCTTCAGGAGGGTCCTTCTGTTCTGGAAGGAAATGTACGGGGATGGAAACGGTTTCCCCTGTTTCGGAGACAAGGTACAAGGTGTCGCGCGTGTTCGTTTGCACCAACATCGCCGGAGCAGCGGTGCCGCTGATGCGCTCACGCTCCGAGCGCATATTGCGGGAGATAGCGCCATCGGGCATCAGCGAAACCCAAACGGTCTCATCTTCGAGAAGCTTGGACAAACGCGCCGGCACATCTTCTTGTTGGTCTTCATCCAGAGAGACAATCTCGGTGCGGCGACGGTCCCCATATTGCTCGCGAATCTCCATCAAATCTTCGGCGATAACAGCGCGCATCTTCTTAGGAGAGCGAAGCAAAGATTCCAAACGCTTGATCGCTTGTTTGACCTCTTTATGCTCGTCTTCGATTTTCTTGCGCTCCAAGGAAGCCAGCCGACGCAGAGGCATATTCAAAATCGCTTGGGCCTGCTTTTTGGACAGCTTAAAATTACGCCGCAGATTTCGCCGAGCGGTATCTACACGCTGGGAGCGGCGGATGGTATCGATAATTTCGTCGAGGTTGTCCAGCGCAACGCGCAAACCGGCAAGGATGTGCTCGCGGTCTCGTTTTTGTTTCAGCTCATGTTCGCTCCGGCGGCGGATTACATCCAGGCGATGCTTCAAATAAACCGTCAGCGCTTGCTTGAGGCTGAGCATGCGCGGCTCGCCATCAACCAGAGCCAACATGATCAAACTGAAGGTCGTCCGCATCGTGCTGTGCTTGTAAAGATATTGAAGCACCTTATCGGGATCGGCGGTCTTGGTTAATTCGATCACAATCCTGACGCCCTGGAGACGATCAGATTCATCGCGCAGATCGGCGATGCCTTCGATTCTCTCTTCCCGCGCCAATTTGGCGATCCGCTCCAGCAGCGTTGTCTTGTTGATCATGTACGGAATCTCGGTAACAACAATCCGATGGCGTCCCCGGCTCATCTGCTCAACGTGGGCGCGAGCGCGGACGCGGATCCGCCCTCGCCCGGAGCCATAGGCGCGTTGCAAGCCACCTTCGTAATATTCATCCAGGATGATTCCGCCAGTGGGGAAATCCGGTCCCTTGATAAACTGCATCAAATCGGCGACACTGATGTCGTCAAGCTTTTCCCAGCAATCCAACATATAAATCGAGGCGTCAACCACCTCGCGCAGGTTATGGGGCGGGATGCTGGTCGACATGCCCACAGCGATACCGGTGACTCCGTTGACCAACAGGTTTGGAAAAGCTGCTGGCAAAACCACCGGCTCTTGCAAGGTGTCATCAAAATTGGGAGCGAAATCGACCGTCCCCATATCGATATCAGCAAGCATGTGGGTGGACAGGTTGGCCATGCGCGCCTCGGTGTAACGCATTGCCGCGGGGGAATCGCCATCCAGGCTGCCAAAGTTTCCCTGACCATCGACCAAGAGATAGCGCATCGAAAAATTCTGGGCCATGCGCGCCATTGCATCGTAGACGGCCATATCCCCATGGGGATGGTATTTCCCCAAGACTTCACCGACGATACGGGCTGATTTCTTGTAGGGTCGGTCGGGGAACATGCCCATATCGTGCATGGCATACAAAATGCGACGGTGGACGGGCTTGAGTCCGTCGCGGGCATCAGGCAAAGCCCGCGAGACAATTACACTCATGGCGTAATCCAAATAGGATTGCTGCATTTCGGTATCGATGTCTATTTTTCGTACAAGACCTATTTCCATGGGGGACTTCCTTTTCAATCCGCTCTTAATAAAACATTTGTGCTATATTATAGCATGAACAAAAAAATCCCCCCTCACTAACTTCGTGAGAGGGGATGATTGTTGGTTATATCGATCAGTCGGCTGGCGCTTCTTCTACTTCGATTTCTGCTTCTTCCGTTTCTAAAATAGCTTCCTCATCTTCGACAACTTCAGCAGCAGCCTCTTTTTCAGAGATGTCGCTGAAGGACGCCACGGGCAAATTTTCGTATGTCTCTACTTTGCCGGTTGTGGCGGCAAAAGGCCCATTGACGAAGCCGGTACCGGCGGGAATCAATTTACCAATGATGACGTTCTCTTTGAGACCGTAAAGAGGGTCTTTGGTCCCAGCCGCAGCGGCACGTGTCAATACCTTGATGGTGTGCTGGAAGGACGCTGCCGAGAGAAACGATTCGGTGTTGAGGGCAGCCTTGGTGATACCCAGGAGCACATCCCGGTACTGAGCAGGACGCTTGCCCTCGCTCAACAACTTCTCGTTGACTTTCAACAACTCCAAGCGATTGACAAGGTCGCCGGGCAAGTAATCGCTATCACCCGTTTTGGTCACATCAACGCGAGACATCATCTTTCGAATGATGATCTCGAAGTGTTTGTCGTGGATATTCTGACCCTGAGAACGATAGACGTTCTGGACCTCAGAGAGCAGATACATTTGAGTCGCTTTGCGGCCTCGAATGCGCAGAAGGTCGTGCGTGTTGAGCGAACCTTCGGTCAGTGGTTCGCCGGGTTCAACCCGGTCGCCATCAGAAACCGTCAAGCGAGCGTTGTTGGGGATTTCATATTCCTTTTCATCGCCTATCTCGCGCGAGACGATCACCTGATCGCCCTCGATGCGGACGCGGCCGTCATGCTCGGCGACAATGGTCTGATCGTCTTTCTTCTCATGTTCAGCGATGACGTCACCTTTTTCGATCTCGTCTTCTTCATCGACGAGCACCTTCCAGCCAGAAGGGATCTCGTAGGTATCGCTGACCATCTCGCGGTGAACAACGTAGACAATGCGCAAATCTTCGTAGCGTTCGGATTTTTCGACTTTGACGGCGCCGGCGATCTCGCTGACCACCGCCTCACCTTTGGGGCTCTTGCGTGCCTCGAATAGCTCTTCAACACGAGGCAAACCCGTCGTGATGTCGGTGACAGCAGCAACACCACCACTATGGAAGGTTCGCAGGGTCAACTGGGTACCCGGCTCACCAATGGATTGAGCTGCGACGGTACCGACCGAGGCGCCCACGTCCACTTCACGGCCGCGGCCCAGGTCCAGACCGTAGCACTTGGCGCAAACACCGTGCTCGAGTTCGCATGTCACCGGAGAGAAGACTTTGACTTGCTCGACAGCGGCTTTGGTCACCTGTCGAACCTGCTCGCGATCGGCCAGTTCACCCTTCTCCATGATCACTTCCCCCGTCTTGGGGTGAATCACCCGTTCGACGACGTTACGCCCGTACAGGCGGCTACCCAGCGATTGACCGGCAATATCGTCGGATTTGCGAATGGTAATACCGTCTTCGGTACCACAATCTTTAGCGTTGATGATCACATCTTGAGAGACGTCGACCAGGCGGCGGGTCAAATAACCGGCGTCCGCCGTTCGCAGGGCTGTATCGGCCAGACCCTTGCGGGCACCGTGCGAGGAGAGGAAATACTCCAAGGAGGTCAACCCCTCACGGAAGTTGGAACGGATCGGCAGCGGGATGATGCGACCGGAGGGGTCCGCCATCAAACCACGCATACCGGCCAACTGTGCGACAGGGCCAAATCCACCCTTGGTCGCTCCGGAGTTGGCCATGGTGGCCAGGTCACCGTAAGGATCAAGGTGTTCTTGCACCGCTTCTCCCACCTCGGAGGTTGTATTCTGCCAAATCTCGATGATCCGCTCGTTTTGCTCTTGTGATGTCAGTAAGCCGCGGCGGAAACTGCGCTCCACTTTCTCGACTTCCTGCAAAGCGCGATCGATGATTTCTTTCTTGCGAGGCGGCACGGCGACATCCGCTACCGCGATGGTATAACCCGACCGAGTAGCATATTCAAAGCCAATGTCCTTGATGCGGTCCGATGCTTTGACAGTTTCTTCTTCTCCGCAGACCTCGTAAATATCGGCGATCAGGTCTTTGAGATCAGCTTTATCCAGCGTGCGATTGACAAAGCGAATCTCCGGGGGCAGTACTCGGTTGAAAAGAACTCGTCCAACCGTCGTTTCGATCATCCGAGATTCGGATTTGCTCTTCCAACTGTGGTCTTCCTTGTACCAGGTCTCGACGTAGAGTTTGATCTCTGAGCGCACCTCGACGTCGTCAAGGGCATAGGCCATCTCGACTTCGTCGAAGGATGAGAAAACGCGGCCACTGTTCTTGTGTTCGCGATCATCCTGGCTTGTCAGATAGTAGACGCCCAAAACCATATCCTTGGATGGGCTGATGATCGGTTCCCCGCTTGCCGGTTTGAGCAAGTTCTTGGTCGATAACATCAGTTGGCGCGCTTCCAGCACCGCTTCTTTGGAAAGCGGCACGTGAACGGCCATCTGGTCGCCATCGAAGTCGGCGTTGAAAGCGGGACATACCAAGGGATGCAACTGAATCGCCTTGCCCTCGATCAGAATCGGTTCAAAGGCCTGGATGCCCAGACGGTGAAGGGTAGGAGCACGGTTGAGCAAAACAGGACGATCTTCGATTGCCGTTTCGAGCGCTTCCCAAACTTCCGGACGGCCGCGATCGATCAAGCGTTTCGCGCTCTTGACGTTGGTCGCGTAACCGCTATTGACCAATCGAGAGATGACGAAGGGGCGATAAAGCTCCATGGCCATCGTTTTGGGCAAGCCGCATTGATGCATTTTCAGTTTGGGGCCAGAAACAATCACCGAACGCCCGGAGTAATCCACACGTTTGCCCAGCAAGTTACGGCGGAAGCGCCCCTTCTTGCCTTTGAGCATGTCACTGAGCGACTTCAACTCGCGCCGTCCGCGGCGGGAACGCGCTTTGCCGCGCTGTGAGTTATCGATGACCGAGTCGACCGCCTCTTGAAGCATTCGCTTCTCATTGCGGACGATCACGTCGGGTGCGCCAAGCTCAAGGAGACGCTTGAGGCGATTATTGCGGTTGATCACACGGCGATAAAGGTCGTTCAAGTCCGAGGTGGCAAATCGACCACCATCGAGTTGCACCATCGGACGCAAATCCGGCGGAATCACCGGTAAAATTTTGAGGATCATCCATTCAGGCTTGTTCCTCGAGTTCCGGAATGCTTCAACAACCTTCAAGCGTCGTATTGCTTTCTTTCTTTTTTGTCTGCTGCCGGATTTTCTCAAGGTATTGCGCAGATCCGAGGCCAAGGCGTCCAAATCCAAGCGTTGGAGAATATCTAAGATTGCCTCAGCGCCCATCCCCGCCTGAAACACCTGTCCCCAGCGAGATTTCAGTTCGCGGTAGCGCAACTCCCCCATATACGTCATCGGCTGAAGATCGACCAACTCCTCGCGCAAACGTTTATACTCATCACGCAAAGAATCAACTTCATCTTGCAATCGCTCTTCCAAAGCTTCAAGTTCCTGATTGGTTTCAGCACCGATGCGAGCAGTATCCAATTTGATATGCTCCAATTCACTTTGGCGCCGTTCTTTGAGATTGTGTTCCAGATCCTCAAGCCGTTCTTTGACAACTTGTTGAATATCACCGAGGTGCTGGTTAGTGACATCTTCTCCGGATTCGACAATGACGATATCCGTGCCCGGAAAGACAATATCACGACGAGCAGAATCGCCCAACATCTCTTGCAATTCTGTCTCCAGTTGTTGGCCGTTCTTCATCACCGGCTCCAACTCTGAAGCGATCATCTCATCGTAACGCGATTTAATCTCTTCGGATCGCTGTTGGAGCTCTTCTATTTTTTCATCGCGCTTTTGCTTGATTTCTTCGATCTTGGCGTTGATCTCGTCTTGAATACCCACGTCGCCATCAGCAGCGTATTCCTCTTCGAGGCGCTGCAAAGCCCTCTCACGGGCATCTTCATCGACATAGGTAACAATATACTGGGCAAAGTAAAGAACGCGGTCGAGGTCTCGCCGGGAGATATCGAGCAACAGGCCGATATAGGATGGCAAGCGACGAGCATACCAGACGTGTGCGACAGGAGCGGCCAACTCGATGTGCCCCATCCGTTCTCGCCGCACGGACGAGCGAGTCACCTCAACACCGCACTTATCGCAAACGATTCCTTTATAGCGGATGTTTTTATACTTCCCACAGTAACATCGCCAATCACGGGTAGGCCCAAAAATTGCCTCACAAAACAGGCCGTCTTTTTCGGGACGCAGACGTCTGTAGTTAATCGTTTCGGGCTTGAGTACCTCACCATAAGACCAATCTCTAATCGTTTCAGGTGAGGCTAAACTAATTCGGAGTGATTTTAACCCCTTTGTTTCCACGCGTGTGCCTCCTCAAATGTTCTAATTAGCACAGCAGTCCCATTTAGACCAGTAAAAGACATTTCAAAGAGAACATATGTGCTAATACCAGACAAACAAAAGCAAGCGCATGAGGTTCTTCCGCCTCAAGCGCTCGCAGAATCTTCGTTTATTTGCTATGTTCTTGCATGCAGACTAGATTATACAAGAAGGGCAGCGACCAGTCAAGCTTCATTTAAGGCATTTTAGCGTATAATTCAATCATGCAAACCAAGCATTTGCTCATCTGGATCATCATCTTGATCGGATTGACGGCCTGCCAAAGCCTGCCCGTCGTTGAATCTGATGAAAACAGGTTCAAGATGACAGAAATTGTACCCACACAGGCCCTAACCCCGACCAAGACAAGCAGCCCAACGATCCCGCCGCCCTCAACGGAAGTGCCGACCGGCGCACCCTCGACGCCTGCTCCCGCTATATCAACACAAACCAGTCACCCGGCCAAGATATGCTCTCCGCTGGCGGAACACCGCCTGGAGCAACTCGACGAGATCGTCTCCCAAGCCTACGATCCACCTCCCCCTGAAAAAGATGATCGCCACCATGGACTCGACTTCGCCTATTACCGCCACAGCGGACGAGCATCCATCGAGGGCGAAGTCGTCCAGTCCGTCCTGCCGGGCCGGGTTGCCGCCAACCTTGACAACCGGCTTCCCTACGGCAACATGGTCATGATCGAGTCCGTCCAAGAAAAATTACATCCAGAATTGATCACGGCGTTAAACTTGGCAGCAGATTGCTCCTTGTATCTGCTCTATGCCCACCTAGAGAGCGCCTCAACCTTCGAAATCGGGCAAGAGATTGCTTGCGGCCAAGCGCTGGGAACAGTCGGCAAAACGGGCTACTTCGTTCCCGTTCCCCATTTGCACATCGAGGCTCGCGTCGGCCCAGCGGGAGCCAGATTCGAAAGCATGGCTTTCTACGACACCACTGCGAGCGAAGCGGAGAGGGAAACTTACCTTCTTTGGCGCACCAGCGGCGAGTTTCAGCACTTT
Source organism: uncultured Anaerolineales bacterium (assembly GCA_964644835.1). GTDB lineage: Bacteria > Chloroflexota > Anaerolineae > Anaerolineales > UBA11858 > JAYELX01. The sequence goes on along the minus strand of CAZXXW010000011.1, from coordinate 30,876 downwards.
GATCCGATGGTATTGTTTCAAACCGCTCTGGCCTTGGCATCAGGGCAATAGCATTAAGATAAACCGGGATCAAATTTTGATACAATAAACATCAACCCGCCAATTTTCAGGGTGAAGTAATCTTTTCCATAAAAAAAGAGGAACCAATGACCTTAGACACCAACCGGATACAAGCTCTCTGTTTCGATGTCGATGGAACCTTGAGCGACACGGATGACCAGTTTGTAGAAAAAATGGCAAAGTGGCTCCGCCCGATTCGTTTCCTGTTCCCGGAGCAAAACCCTTACCCGCCGGCCCGGCGATTGGTGATGTTCACCGAAACACCGGGAAATTATCTCTATGGGCTTCCCGACCGGCTGGGAATCGACGATGAGATCTCCGCGATCGGTGACAATTTTTACCGTTGGGGATTAGGCAAAGGCAAAAGACCGTTCAAGCTGATCCCAGGTGTCAAAGAGGTGCTGCACCAATTTCACGGCCGCTTTCCGATGGCCATTGTCAGCGCACGGGGAGGGCGGAGCACAAAATGGTTCCTGGAGCAATTCGAGTTAACCCCGCTTTTCGAGACTATTGTGACGGCGCAAACCTGTGAGCACACAAAACCCTACCCTGACCCGATCGAATGGGCCGCCGAGCAGATGAATGTAAATCCGGAAAACTGTCTGATGATCGGCGATACGACCGTGGATATTCGAGCGGCCCGGGCAGCAGGTGCGCAAAGTGTTGGTGTGCTGTGTGGCTTCGGCGAAGAGGACGAACTGCGCCAGGCCGGAGCAGATATGATTCTCGAAAGCACGAAATTTCTGGTCAGCCTTTTCTAAAATCGGCGTATCTCTGCAAAAGTCGCGGCGAGAACTCCGGCAAGCGCGAAAGAGAACATTGCCGCCCAAGGTGACGCCGGTGCCATCTGCCCATTGTAGATTTCAACGAAATTACATATAATCAAATTCATGAAGCAAAGATTGCGACGGCTGATTCTGCTGATAGCTCTGGCCATGCTCTTGGCCTGGAATATGCGAAGCTTCGTCGCGGCTCAAGAGAGCGCCGAGTTCTTCCCTGAGACGGGCCATTGGGTTTCAGACGAATTCCTTGCCAAATATAACAGCGTAGCGAACAGCCAACGTCTGTTTGGGCTGCCAATCACCGATGCCTTCAGGGATGAAGAAACCGGGCTTCTGATCCAATATTTTGAAAAAACCCGTTTCGAACTACATCCGGATGCTCCCGCTGATCTTCAGGTGCAGCTCACACCAATTGGGGAATATCTTTATCAACCGGGAGAGCCGCTGGCTGCACCGCCAAACTTTCCTTCCTGTCGCTATTTTGCAGAAACCGATCACAAAGTCTGTTACGCTTTTCTAGACTTCTTCGAAGAGCATGGGGGCGTTGCTCAATTCGGGTACCCGATTTCAGGATTTGAAATCCACGACGGCTGGATTTCGCAATATTTTCAGCGCGCCCGCTTCGAGTGGCACCCGGAGCTTCCCGCCGGGGAACAGGTCGTTCTCGCAGATCTGGGCGTCCGTTTTTTCCAATTCAGGGGAGAGAATCCCGCTTTGCTCCAGCCAAATACCAGTGACGCCATTCCCTTGCAAACGATCACCAGCTTGCAAGCGCATGCCTTTGCGAGCAAGCCGGTGACGCCAACATCCAGCGAGCAAAGCTTCCACGTGATCGTCTTCGATCAGAGCTTCCACCCTGTCGAAAACGCGTCTGTGACCCTTGACATCCAACTGCCCGGCAGAGATCCGGTCAGCGCGGAGGCACGGCCAACCAACGGGATCGGGTGGAGCCTTCATCAAATCACCTTCGAGGATGCCCAACCCGGGACAGCGAATGTGACCGTCACGGTTAGCTATGACGACATCGTTAAGAAAACGCGCACATCCTTCCAAATTTGGTGAACGCCGGAAGAGAAACAGAGGATTTAAAAATTCGCTTTGTGAGGTCTCTCGACAAAAGACTGATGGATGAACTAAAGAGATTTCAACAAGGCTTCGTATTCCTGCCGGTTCGCCGGATTCAACTTGACGATCGCTTCGATCATCTCTCTGGCACCGGCTTTGTCGCCCGCGTCGAGTAACAAATCTCCGGCTCGGTCGTAATGCTGAATTGCCTCTTCCGTGCGATCGGTTTGCTGATATTGAACCGCCAGGCGATGATGGATGATCGCCTGATCGGGATGCTCGGAAAGGACATCTTCCAAAAATTCGATTACTCCATCCGAGCCATCTGACTTGTTTGCTTGAGCGACAAACCTATCAATGACCCCAATCGCTTTCTCCGGCGACTTCAAATTAAAATACAACGAAACCAAGTTACGACAAGCCTCGCGATCGCCCGGCTTGATAGAGCAAATTTGCTCAAAGAGTTCAACTGCTTCGCGCCAATTGAGGCTTTGCATATCGATATCAGCAATCCGGTGAAGCAAGCGTAATTGCCAGTTTTGATAGTGATCGGATTTCTTGGCTTGTTGTAAGGCGCGGGAATACATTTCTTTGGCCTTCTCCAATTCGGCCAGGCTGTAGTGGGTTTCCGCCAGAGCGATATATTCTTCCATGGCATCATCGATCTTTCCATGAGCGACGAGATGCTCAATGAGGCGTTGTCGCGCTTCAAGGTCCATCGGGTTCAGGTTGACCACCCGACGCAAAACGGTGATCGCCCGGTGATGCTCACCGCGGACGCTATAGGCCCGGGCGACCACGCTGAATTTTTCGGTGGCCTCGTCCAGGTTGCCTCGGGAGATAAGCAAATCGCCTAAGACGACATGCAAGGGCAGATAAGTAGGCGCGTTTTTCAAAGCGAAGAAGATCTCTTCCAAAGCAGCATCCATGCGCCCCTCTCGGGCGAGTTTGCGTACATTACTCATCGCCATGATGATGTCACTGCTGCTTGCCCCCATGAGCAACTCGGCGACGGGAGTTATGCCCATTTCTTGCTCGCCCAACTGCTGGCGGGCGTCACGCAGATATGCCCGCCAATTTGGCCGCACCAATAATTCCTCGATATTCTCTGACAGCTTTTTGTTCGCCTCGTCATCATTCTGGCGGGAGAGGGATTCTATCAAGGGGTCATATAATTCGCGCAACTCATCAGCCTGATCCTGGGAGACAATCTGAGAATCGGCGATCGCCAAGGCCTCCAAATAGCGGGTGGCAGCTTTCTTATATTTTTCTTTCTGATACCCCAGATCTGCCAGTAACAAGAGGGCACCGAGGGCATATTTAGAATGCGAGATGACCTGTTGCAAATAACGCCTGGCGCTGCCGATACGATCCGTCTTCACCCGGAGCATGCCCAAGGTGTAGATCGCTGCCGGTGTATCCAACCCGGCTGACATCGCCCCCTTGAGAGCTTCGGCAGCCTCCTCCAGCTTCCCCCGGCTCTGCAGGTCAACCGCTTCACCAAGGTGCAACATAATCGTGGTCTTATCGGCGCTTTTGGAAAATGCTTCCCCGGCTCCTTCCATGATTGCTTTCAAATTGGCTTGGCCGGATTGCTCTTCTTCATCATCAGCGGACTGCTCGAAAATGAGATTCGCCAGTCGGCTAAGTGCTTCCCGATTGGTTTCCTCAATAGGATCGAGTTCACTGTCAATCGACTCTTCCGGAGCCTCTAACTGAGGGGTGGCTTTTTTCTCCTTTTGCATCAGGGGACCCGTGCCACCCTGAGGACGAGCCGGTTTGGGGAGCGACTTTCCCGCGCGGAGCATGGTCAGGGTCTGGCGGGCTCCCTGGCTGTTGGGCTCGATCTTCAAGGCCTGGTTAACCGCCTCAAAGGCCTGCTCTTGCTTTCCCATGTTTTGCAACAAACTGGCCAGATGAAGAAACTCACGGATGGCCTGGGCGTCTCGGCCCAAACGCTGGTAGACAACGGCCAGCCGCGAGTGAGCCCGGAGATTCTCCGGGTTCATGGCGACAGCTCGGGACCAGTTCTCGATGGCCTTTTCGATATTCTTCTCTTTGAGATAACGTTCGGCAGCCTCCACAGCAAACTTGGAAGCCTTTTCGCTCCGATCCAGCCCGGAAAAAAGGATCGCGGCCCGTTCCAGGGGCACAGGATTATGAAAATCCACTTCGGAGGCTCGCAGATAATAATGCAGCGATTGTTGATATTCGCGCAAATTAAACAAAGCCAGGGCCAAACTGGTCAGCGCCTTGGGATCGTCTTCCTTCTCATCGAGAGCGTGGCGATAGTATGAAGCCGCTCGCTCCCAGTTTTGCTCCCAGGCGGCGGAGTGGCCTTTATCCATGGCTTGTTTATAATTTTTTTCGGATGCACTCATAGCGAACTCTCACTCGGTGTTAGGATCAGAATTTATTCCGTTCAATCGACTGGCTGCAACGATCCCCAATTCGAGCCGACGCGAGCGTCGGTCCGCAAGGGAATATCCAACTCGTAGGCATTCTCCATGGCCTGGCAAACGAGAGCAACGGTACCATCTACTTCATCTTGCGGGCACTCCAGCACCAACTCGTCATGGACCTGGAGCAACATGCGCGCCGACAGGGGGGATTGTTCCAGCGCCTCGGCCACACGGAGCATGGCAATCTTCATGATATCAGCAGCCGTCCCCTGAACAGGAGAATTGATCGCCTCTCTTTCAAGCCGATCGCGGCGCTGGCGGTTGCGAATATTCTTGAGCCCGTGGAAATAACGCCGCCGCCCCAACATTGTCTCGACATAACCTTGTTGGGCAGCCCTTTGACGGATGCCATTGAGATAACGCTTGACATTGGGAAATTTCTGGAAATAGGCCTCGACAAAATTCTCGGCCTCGGCCAGGGTCAAATCCGTGCTGCGGACGAGCCCATAGGGGGTCATTCCATAAATGAGCCCAAAATTGATCGCTTTTGCATGGCGGCGCTGCCGTTTGGTGACCTCATCCAAGGGGACCTGGTAAATCGCTGCCGCCGTTGTGGCGTGGATGTCTTGATCGGCGCGGAACGCCGCCAGCATGGCTTCATCCTGGGACATATGGGCGACGACGCGTAACTCAATTTGGGAATAATCGACAGCGACCAGTTGATAGCCCGGAGAAGCACGAAAGGCGTTACGAACCTGACGGCCTATCTCGGTGCGGATGGGGATATTCTGCAAATTCGGATCGGAGGATGAAATCCTGCCCGTGCGGGTGCCGGTTTGCAAATAAGAAGTGTGCACCCTGCCCGTTTCGGGATTGACCTGCTGTAACAAAGCATCGACATAGGTGGATTGCAGCTTGGAAAGTTCGCGGTGTTCCAGAATCCAGGCGACGACTTCATGCTCATCCGCTAAGGATTCAAGAATGCCTGCGGCAGTGGAATAGTACCCGCTGGAAGTGCGGCGCGCGTTCCGGGGCGGCGCGATCGCCAAGGTCTCGAAAAGCGCCTCGGATAGCTGCTTGGGCGAATTCAGGTTGATCGGTTCGCCCACCTTGTTGTGAACCCGCTGTCCCAACTTGTTCAGGCGGGTCTCTAAACGGGCAGACATTTGTTGGAGAAACTCAATGTCGATCTCAACGCCAGTCATTTCCATATCAGCGAGCACTTCCACCAGGGGCATCTCGATTTGGTCAAAGATCTTTTCGGCCTTGACCGTTTCCAACTCTTCCTGTAACAAAGGCATCAACCGCAGCACGACGAGAGCGTCATCAGCGGCATACAAAGCCGCATCGGCGATGGGCACTTTGTCCATGGTGATCTGATTCTTACCCTTGCCGATCAAGGCCTCGATCTCTTGCATCTTATGGCCCAATCGGACCCAAGCGAGATTCTTGAGCCCCAGGTTGCGGGAATCGGGTTTGATCAGCCACTCGGCGATCATGGTATCAAAACCGAGAGGCGTCACCTCCAAGCCGTAGCGGGCCAGGAGGACAAAATCATACTTGATGTTGTGACCTGCTTTGGGAATTTTTGGGTCGGTTAGCGGACCGCGCAGCGCATCTAAAACGGTCTCAAGGGGGAGTTGGCTTCCCTGCTGATGGCCCACGGGGATGTAATAGCCGCAATCCGGCTCCACGGCCAAAGAGATACCGACCAACTCAGCCTGCATCTGATCGGTCGAGGTTGTTTCGGTGTCGAAAGCGATCACCGAAGCAGATTCCAGCACGTTGACGAGGTTATCCAATGCTTCCGGGGTGTCGATAATCCGGGCTTGAACACAGTCTTCCTCGACGGGATTCTGCTCACCTTTTTCATCAGCCTGATCGCGGAATAATTCCAACTGCTGGCCTGCCCGGGGGATATTCTTGCCGTAGCGCTGCTCGATCGATTCGAGTCGCTTGAGCAGCGAACGAAACTCCAGGTCGCGGAAGAGGGCATGAACATCCTGAGGACAAAAGCTGTCGGGGCGGGCTTTGTCCAAATCCAAGGGCACATCCAGGTCAGTGACAATCGCGGCCAACTCGCGGCTAAGGTAAGCCTGCTCGCGATCGACCTCCAAATTTTGGCGCAAACCGGGCGTAAGCTCATCCAGATGCTCATAGACAGCATCGAGGGTTCCATACTGATCCAGAAGCTTCGCGGCGGTTTTGGTGCCCACGCCGGAAACCCCGGGAATATTATCGGAGGAGTCTCCCATCAAAGCTTTGTAATCGACGACCTGATCGGGGCGAACGCCCAGCTTCTCCTCAACATCATCGGGGAGGTAATCGCGGGCATCGGAGAGCGAGCGGCCGGGCAAGTTGACGATGACGCGCTCATCGACCAATTGAAGCAGATCGCGGTCTCCGGTGAAAATCTTGACCCCCAGACCATTGTCAACCGCTTTGCGGGTCACGCTGCCGAGCACATCGTCGGCTTCGTAACCTTCCTTCTCCAAACGGGGAATATGGAACGTATCGACCAGTTCCCGAATCCGGTCGATCTGAGGGCGTAAATCGTCGGGCATTTTCGCCCGCGTTGCCTTGTAGTCGGGATAAATCTCATCTCGAAACGTTTTGCCGGTGTCAAAAACAACGGCCAGGTAATCGGGGTCTTCTTGCTCCAAAATGCGCAGCAACACACTGGTGAATCCATATACCCCTGCGATGGGCTCGCCCGAACCGGTTACCCACCTGTCTGAGGAGCGCCCTTTGGTCAGAGCATAATAAGCGCGATAGGCCAGCGCATGGCCATCAATCAAATATAAAATAGGAGGCATGGTTCTCTTTCGACAAACAGTTTATAGCGCTCCCTGGCGAGAGCGGACGTGGCGAATAAATTCCTCAACCATATCGTGTGTGAAAGCGTCACGACCATTGACAACGAGATAATCCGAAACCCAGAATTCGCCCGAGGGGTTCTCACGCTCCAGGCGGGGGTATTCGGCGAAAATACGCGTCGATGTCTCCCGCTGAATGTGGTCGACCATCACCCCTGGCGACGCCGTCGGGGGCACCACAGCAACCCAATGAAGATAGGCCGGACGCACAGAGATGTGCTCCAAGCGCCAGCCAAAGGCCAAGCTGAATTGGCGCATCCATTCGGTCAGACGGGCAGCAATCCGCCCGACAAGATGATGCTGAGGCAAACGAGGGATGAGCACACATGCATAGGTGAGGTTGTGCAGCGTGGCACTGTCGGATTTAAGCGCAAATTGATCAACAGAAAAGGACTTTTGCGGGCGAAGCTTCTCGTTGACCTGCGTTGGACGAGTTTCGGCGAGTTGATCCGCCGCACCATCAACGGGAAACTCAACTTCTACGGGGGTAGCAGCCTCCGCTTGTGGAGCAGGCTCCTCGGCTTGGGGCGTTTCTCCCTGGCGCGTTTGCTCTTCAACAGCAACCTCGGTTGGTTGGCTTTCCTTGGTCGCTTCAATCGCGGGCTCTGCTTCCGGCGTGGGAAAGTCGATGGTGGAGAGTAACTCGTCGAGAAAATCTTGGCTGCTCTCATCAATATCCTCGCCGGGCTGCCACTGGCGGGGCATCCAATCGGAGGGTAGCTCGGGAACAGCATTCCTCTGGGGAGTGGGAGCCGTTTCGGAAGCGGAACCATCCTCGAGTGAGTCCCGCTCATCTTGCGGGGGGAAGGACAATTGCCGCGCCAGCGTTCCCGCCTGGGAACGCATTTCCATAAATGATGTTTCGGTCTCAAAGGCCAACGCAAGGACATAATCTTCCCCCAGGGTGGTGGCGTACAACATGTATTCGTCGCCAGTCGTTTCCAGCCGGACGAACTGGGCCAGATCGCTGTCGCTGCGCATCCAATTGCGACCGACAAAGCGGGCGAGTTCATCGGCGGCCAACTGGGGAAGTTGTCCGGCATAAGCCCAAAGTTGGCTGCCGCGGGTGATCAGAGCGGCCGGGGCCGCCGATTCCAGCGAAAGGCGAGTGAGGTGTTGGGCAACGCGGTTGACATCCTGCAACCATGCCGGCGCCGGATGGGAAGAATCTTGTCTGGGGGTCTTGGGCGAGGCTGCATTTTCGTCTCCACCCTCTTCGGCTTTATCGAGAATCTCCTCTAGCACGTCGAGGAGATCGGGCAAATAGAAGGGCAGCGAAACCCAGGCATCCACAAGTGTGGAATCGACCTCGGGAGGTTGGACATCATTTTCGGGAGGGATGGCGACGAACGCCGCCTGGGGACAATGGCCGCGCAGGTTGGCGACCAGATCGACAAAGTCGGAGGTGACATCAAAATCCAGAATGGCGACATCAAAGGGATCGGTTTGGGCGCGTTCCAAAGCTTGATCGTCGCTATCGACCAAGTCGACCTGATAGAGACCATCTTTCTGCAATGCTTGCTGGATCAGTTGCCCCAAACTGTCGATCGGCGTCGCGACCAAGACCCTAATAGCCATACCTAGAGTGTAACACGCTCACAAGTGAGAAGCAAGAAGCGAGAGAACGACGTCGTGCTACCCCTGGTTGACGAGCGCTTCGGCCAGGGCGACGAATTCATCCCATTCTTCCTGGAAGAAGTGCAGGGTGATGTTGTTCAATTCGAGATGATAGGTGTTCTCACCATCCGGTTCTTCGGCGACCCAGACAGCGTAATTTTTGGTTTCTACAACGGTTTCGGTGTTGATTTCGGGCATTTCCTCGGGCATAGTTTTCCTTCCTTTTGAATTGAAAGTCGATTTGGTCAATGAAGCCTTGGCATCAGGGCGAGGGGAGCACATACCAGGGGTTGACAAAACCACCCTGATAGCGAACTTCGAAATGCAAGTGCGGGCCGGTCGAATTGCCGGTGCTGCCGCCAAAGCCAATCAATTGACCTTGTTGAACGCTCTGGCCGCAGCTCACTTTCACACTGCTGAGGTGAGCGTAGAGGGTTTGGTAGCCATTACCGTGATCAATGGCGACGGTATACCCATAGCCACCCGCGGCCCAACCGGCAAACATAATCACGCCGCTATCCGCGGCCATAATCGGGCCGCCCGTGGCAACGCCGATGTCAATAGCCAGGTGCCCGGACCAATAATCATTGCCGGAGATAGTCCGGTAGCTGGTCGGCCAGATAAATCCACCGGTGCCATAAGCGCCTTCATAGCCGCCGGGGCAGGCTCCGGAACCATACATTCCTGTGGAGACGCCTGCTCCGCTGCGGGCGGGCACGGGGATGATCCATTGTTGAAACTCTCGCTGCCCTCCCGGGACCATGATCCAGGTTCCCGGCTCAATCTGAGGATCGGTCAAATCAATCCGGTTGCCGGTCCACGTCAAAATCGCTTCAGACTCGACATCGAACTCGGCGGCAACACGCTCAAGGGTGTCGCCCTCTTCCCATTGATAATAGATGCCATCCACCGGAGGGATTTTCAAATCCATGCCCACGGTGATCGAATGGGGATCGTCTCTGAGTAAATCGTAATTCGACCACAGAACTGTCTCAGGCTGGACGCCATATTTGTAGGCAATACCGAAAACAGAATCGCCCTGGCTGACAGTATATTCAACCACTTCGCTGCGGGCGCGGTTGGGGATGAGGGTATCCAACTGAACCATGCGCTGGACACTCGCCGGTGACTGGTCTACTTCGAAGTCCGGGATGGCTGCGTCCTCTTGATAGCCTTCGAGCGAAACTGCCGTGGAGGCCGCTGTGGGTTGGGGGATGGGCGCGGAATCATAAACCGGCGCCGCGAAACGACGCCAGCCCAGATAAACGGCTACCGCACTAGAAGCCAGCGCCGCAAACCAAGCCAACCAAGACAGCCAGCTCTGACGTTGAACCTTCATCTTTTTTGCAGGGAAAAGAGATACAATTATTTGTTCAGATTCATCAAGAATTCTTGATTATCTGCGGTGTTCTTGAGGCGGTTGAGAATTGCCTCGGTAGCATTGCCCATATTCATCCCGGCGCCATCGGGTTTCGGCGCGATCATTTGATCATACATCCGGCGCATCAACCAGACTCGCGGGGTAATATCGGGTCCCAGGAGCATCTCTTCCCGGCGCGTGGACGAACGATTGATATCGATAGCGGGGAAAATACGCCGCTCTTGCAATTGCCGCGAGAGGTGGAGCTCCATGTTGCCGGTTCCCTTGAACTCCTCATAGACAACATCGTCCATGCGAGAGCCAGTATCGATCAAACAGGTGGCGATGATCGTCAAGGAGCCGCCGTCTTCGATGTTGCGGGCAGCGCCAAAGAAACGCTTCGGAGGGTACAAAGCCGAGGGATCAATACCACCGGAGAGGGTCCGCCCCGAGGGGCGCACAACCAGGTTGTAGGCCCGGGAGAGACGCGTGATCGAGTCCATGGCGATGAAGACATCGCGCCCGGCCTCGACCAGACGCTTAGAGCGCTCGATGACCATTTCGGCAACGCGCACATGCGAGGAGACCGGTTCGTCAAACGTCGAGGAGATCACCTCGGCGTCAACAGAGCGGTCCATGTCGGTAACCTCTTCAGGTCGCTCGCCGATCAGGGCGACGATCATGTGAACTTCAGGATTCTTTTCAGAGATCGCGTTGATGACGTTCTTGAGAATCGTCGTCTTGCCCGCTTTCGGCGGCGAGACGATCAAACCACGCTGGCCACGGCCAATCGGCGTGATCAGGTTAATCAGGCGAGTCGCCAGAATGTGCTGCTCGGTCTCGAGGTTGAAACGCCGCTCCGGGAAAATGGGGATCAAGCGTTCAAAACGCGGCCGCTTGACAGCTTCTTCCGGTGACAAGCCATTGATGGACTCGACTTTGAGCAAACCATAATGCCGTTCCGACTCGCGCGGCGGCCGCACATGGCCGATGACCATATCGCCGTTGCGCAAGTTGAAACGTCGAATCTGCGATTGGGAGACATACACATCGTGCGAGCTGGGCTTATAGTTATCCCAGCGCAAGAAGCCGATCCCTTCGCTCATGATCTCGAGGATCCCGCCACGAATCTCCTGGCCTTCTTCCTCGGCCTGAGCCTGGCAGATCAGCATGATCAGTTTTTCTTTCTTGAAGCGCCCGGCTCCAGAAATACCCAGATCCAAGGCCATTTGACGCAGTTCAAGCAAAGGTTTTTGTTCTAGTTCTTGTACATTTAGATCCATATTTATCTCAATTTGGGGATTCTTCGCGCCGCAACGTTTCCGCACAGACTACCTAAAACGCTCCCTGCAGACATATCCCAAACAAGGAAACGATTTACACGGCAAGTTCAATTGTAAAACGAAGGGGGATTGCAGTACCAAGATTATAGCATGTGCCCCTGCAGGTTGCAAGCACAATTCAAAAGCTACTCAAGCCCAAACAGAACCGGTGATCGAGGCGCTAGGTGGTATAATCAGAGCCATCAAACGAACAAGCAAACAAATTTGGAAAGCAACTACTATGCTAAACAAACTATTCGGAATTGAAGAACGCTACAAAGAAATCAGCCGAGAATTGATGCAAGTCGGCAACGACTACCAACGTGCCGCCGAATTGGGCAAAGAACGCTCCGACCTGGAGCCGCTGTACGAAAAAACACAAATCTACCGCCAATCGCTCGAAGAACTGGAAGAGGCCAACATCCTGCTCGAATCCGAGGATGAGGAGATGCAAATGCTCGCCCAGGCGGAAATCGAAACCCTGGAGCCCAAAATCGAGCGCCTCGAAACGCAGCTCAAGTCGATGCTGCTGCCCAAAGACCCCCGCGACAAACGCAACGTGATCATGGAGATTCGCGCCGGCACCGGTGGCGACGAAGCCGGGCTTTTTGCCGCGGACCTGTACCGCATGTATCAACGCTACGCCGACAAACAAAACTGGAAAGTCGAGATTCTTTCCCTAAATGAAACTGGCGTGGGCGGCATCAAAGAAATCTCGATGTTGATCAAAGGCAAGGGCGCCTACTCCAAGCTGAAATACGAATCCGGCGTCCACCGGGTTCAGCGCGTCCCCGAAACCGAGTCCCAGGGCCGCATCCACACATCCACGGCCACGGTAGCGGTATTGGCCGAGGTCGACGATGTTGAAATCGACATCGCCCCATCCGACATCGAGATGGATGTCTTCAAAGCAGGAGGCCCCGGCGGCCAGAGCGTCCAGAAGAACGCCACCGCCATCCGCCTGACCCACAAGCCAACCGGCATCGTCGTTTCATGCCAGGATGAGCGCTCCCAGGTTCAAAATCGGGCCAGAGCGATGAGCATCCTCAAGGCGCGGCTCTACGAAATCGAAGAAGAAAAACAGCGCAGCGAACAGGACGCCGACCGCCGCTCGCAAGTCGGCAGCGGCGAACGCTCTGAGAAAATTCGCACCTACAACTTCCCCCAGTCACGGGTCACCGACCATCGCATCAATCTCTCTTCCTACGACCTGTCGGGCGTGCTGGACGGCGAGATCGACGAATTCATCGACGAGTTAATCACTCGCGACGAGGCCGAGCGCTTGGCTGAAGCAGGATTGGATGAATGAACCCAGCGCCGTCTCAGCCAACCGATCAAACCTCTCTTCGCGCTTTCATTGATTGGTTGGCCCACCGGCTCAAACCCCACACCGAGTCCCCCCGACTAGACGCCCAGGTGCTGCTCGGACACATTTTAGAAAAGCCCCGCTCCTGGCTGCTGGCCCATCCGGAGGCGGACATCACCCCCCAACAGAAAAAAGCGCTTTCAAGAGCGCTCTCCCGGCTGGAAGCGGGCGTTCCTCTGCCCTATATTTTAGGCCATTGGGAATTCTACGGGCTGGACTTCAACATCGATCCCACCGTGCTGATCCCCCGCCCGGAAACCGAGCTGCTCATTGATCAAGCCCTGGCTTGGCTGCGGGCTCATCCGGATCGCCGTCGGGCAGCCGACATCGGCACCGGCTCCGGGTGCATCGCCGTCACCCTGGCCAAGCTGATCCCCGATCTCCACGTCACCGCCACCGACATCTCTCCCAGAGCGCTGCAAATCGCCCGATCCAACGCCGAAAAACATCACGTTGCAGAGCGGATTTCCCTGCTCAAGAGCAACATCCTCCCCACCGTGAAAACCAACGCTGACTTCGATCTGATCTGCGCCAACCTGCCCTACATCCCAACGGAAACTTTGCACACCCTGAAAGTCTATGGACGCGAACCGACCCTGGCACTGGACGGCGGACCCGACGGCTTGGATTTGATTCAGCCGTTGTTGAGGCAGGCGCCGCGGCGACTCACTCGAGGTGGGCTGCTGCTCATCGAGATTGACTCGTCCCACAGCGACCGGGCCATCTCCCTGGCGCGTGAAGCCTTCCCCAACGCCGATGTCCGTCTGCTCCCCGATCTGGCCGGACACGACCGCCTGATCCGCACCGAAAGAGAGAATCAACCATGAAAACCGAAATCCTTCCCACCACCAATCCTGAAAACTTCGCCCGAGCCGTGGAGGTTCTCAACCGGGGAGGCCTGGTCGCCTTCCCCACCGACACGGTCTACGGCCTGGCTGCCCAGGTCGACGACCCCGCGGCGATCGAGAAACTCTACCAGGCCAAACAACGCTCCAAAGAAAAGGCGATCCCCGTCTTGCTCGGCTCCCCGGCGGAACTCGACCAGGTCGCAGCAAGCGTCAGCACGGCAGCGCAGAAGCTGGCCGACGCTTTCTGGCCGGGACCGCTCACCCTGGTGATCGTTGGCCATCCCGATCTGCCCGACAATCTCGCCCCTGGCCCCACGCTGGGGGTGCGGATCCCCGATCACGCTGACGCCCTGACCCTGCTGGGTCTCACCGGCCCGCTTGCGGTCACGTCCGCTAATCTCTCCGGCGGAGAAAACGCCCGCGACGCGGCCCAGGTAACGGCACAGCTCTCTGGTCGAATCGATCTGATCCTCGATGGCGGCATCACGCCGGGAGGGCAGCCCTCCACCGTGGTCGACTGCACATCTGAAACATTGACTATTTTGCGATCTGGCCCCATCTCGCAGGACGAGATTCAACAAAAATTGCACTGAAAACGATGCTTTCCCTTGACAAATTTTATGATATTGTTTATAAATATTATCAATAATTATTTTCCGTAAGAGGAGAGTTTCCACTGCTACAAGTCTTAGCGAAAGTTGAGCATCTATGTTCGGAGAAACTGTTTATCTAGACAATGCCGCCGCCACCCGATTGGACGAACGAGTGCTGGAGGCGATGAAACCGTATCTTTTCGATAATTACGCCGTGGCCACATCCCAATTTGGTTACTCTGCTGGGATTGAATCGCGTGAGGCCCTGGAAAAAGCGCGCACCAAGATTGCCAGTCGCATGGGCGCCAAGCCGGAAGAATTCGTCTTCACATCCAGCAGCACCGAATCGAGCAACATGGCGATCAAAGGTGTCGCCGCGGCCTTGGGAGAGAAGAAAGGCCGCCACATCATCACCACGAAAATCGAAGATTTCCCCGTCTTGCATAGCGCCCGCACGTTGGAAAAACGCGGCTTCGAGGTCGCCTATCTGCCGGTCGATGAAACCGGGCGGCTCGATCTGGACCGTTTGGAGGCTGCGGTCACGCCGGAGACGATTCTCGTCTCCGTGCAGGCCGCCAATCAAGAGATCGGCACGACCCAGGATATCCACGCGGTTGGCGCCATCTGCCGGGAAAAGGATGTCGTCTTCCACACCGACGCGACACACGCCTTCCCGCGCATCCCGCTGATCGTGGATGAAGTCGGAGCAGACCTGGTCACCGTGACACCCTATCTGATTCACGGCCCCAAAGGTGTCGGCGGCCTCTATGTCCGTGAGGACACCCCGCTGATCAAATGGATGGACGGTGGCTTTCAAGAGTTCAACCTGCGCGCCGGCGCCGAGAACATCCCCGGCGCGGTCGGATTCGCCAAAGCAGTCGAACTGGTCACCCCCGAGGAGACCGCCCGACTGCAAGAAATGAGCGAGAGCCTGACCGAGCGCCTCCTTGAAATTCCCCATTCTCGCCTGAACGGGCATCCCATCCACCGGTTGCCGCACAACACCAACGTCTCCTTCCGTTTTGTGGAAGGCGAATCCATTTTGTTGCACCTGGACATGCGCGGCTTCGCCGTCAGCACCGGATCGGCTTGCTTCAGCCGCTCGCTGGAGGCCAGCCACGTGATCATGGGCATCGGCGGCAATCACGAGCAGGCCCATGGCTCGGTGCGCTTCACCTTTGGACGATACAACAACATGGAAGACGTCGATGCCGTGGCCGAGGCGATTGCAGCAGTGATCGAAAAATTACGCCAGATTAGCCCATTGGGAAAGGAATAAGCGATGATGACCCAATTACCCTATAGTGAAATTGTGATGGAGCACTTCAAAGACCCTCAAAACGTGGGGCGCATCGAGGAACCCGACGCAAAATCCACGGAGGGGAGTCCGGCCTGTGGCGACATGGTCGCCTTATATTTAAAGGTCGACGAAGAGACCAAGACGATCACCGACATCAAATTCGAATCCTATGGCTGTGCATCCAACATCGCCACCGGATCGATCATCACCGAAATGGCCAAGGGGAGAACCCTGGAAGAGGCCAAAGAGATTTCCTGGAAACAGGCCACCGATAAACTTGGCGGCCTCCCACCGGTCAAGACGCACTGTTCTGTCTTGGCGGTTGACGCCCTGCGCGCCGCCATTCAGAATTATGAAGAAAAACATGGTCTGATCACGGAGCGCGTTCCCACAACCGAGGAAATCGTTCGAAAACGGCTCAAACGGGTGATGAACCCGGTAGTCGGCCTTGATTTGATTCGCACCAAGTTGGTCAACGACATCGAGGTGAACGACGGCATGGTCTGCGTTGTCCTTGATCTAGCCGAAGACCACCAATTTGCCGCCAACATCCGGGAGGAGATTCTCGAGAAAATCGAGCCGCTCTGGGATGTCGAAGATGTCGTGATTGAATTTGAAAAGTAGGAGTCTTTATGGCTGAAATTAAAGTAGATGTACGCGGCGAAACCTGCCCTGTTCCGCTCGTGGAGACACGCAAAGCAATCCGCAAAGCCGAAGCCGGCGATATTATCGAAGTGGTCGGCACCCACCCGGCCTCCAAGAAAGAGATCCCCATGGCCGTCGAGGCCCTCTCGCTGGAACTCTTGAGCGAAGAAGGCATCGATACCGATTGGACGTTGCGGATTCGACGGTAAAGTCGGGTTTTGGGTATCAGGTGTCAGGTGTCAGGTGTCAGGTACCAGGTGTCAGGTAACAGGAGTCAGGATAAGCCACGAAGCGACTTCAAGCGACGTGGCGTTTTAAGCAATTTCGACTTTTACAAGTCACATTCCCGGGGAGTAGCTAACTTGGTTGGCTTTCTAACCCCGTAAATATCGGAAGTGGCCCTGTCAAATTGCGTACGATAAGATACAACAAGTGGAGATACTATGAATCAAGAAAAAACATCGCCCCAAAAAGCGACCATCATCTTACACAGCGGCGATATGGATAAAATCTACAGCGCCCTGATCGTCGCCAATGGGGCCTTGGCGATGGGCATGGAAGCATCGATTTTCTTCACCTTCTGGGGGCTGCAGCGCCTTCAAAAAGGCGGCCTGGAAAAAGGCCCGCTCTCCAAGATGCACCTGTTCGGCCTGGGAAAGTGGATGATCAAGCAACGGATGAAGAAATCCAACGTCGCCTCGCTAGAGAAGCTGATGGAAGACTTCAAAGCGCTGGGCGGGCGGGTGATCGCTTGCGACATGACCATGGACATCATGGGCATTGGCACCGAAGACCTGCGCGAAGATTGGATTGATGAGTACGGCTCGGTGGGCACTTACATTCAAGAAGCCCGCAACTCCGAAATCACGCTCTTTATCTAGGCAAGGAAAATTCCAATGACCAATCACTTGGCCGGAGAAAGTAGCCCCTATCTGCTGCAACACGCCGATAACCCCGTCGAATGGTATCCCTGGGGAGAAGAAGCCCTGGGGAAAGCCAAGCGCGAAGACAAACCAATTTTTCTAAGCATCGGCTACTCCGCCTGCCACTGGTGTCATGTCATGGCGCACGAATCCTTCGAGGATGAGGACGTCGCCAAAATTATGAACGAATATTTTGTCAATATCAAAGTCGATCGGGAAGAACGCCCTGACCTGGACAACATCTACATGAGCGCGGTTCAGGCCATGACCGGAAGTGGGGGCTGGCCGATGTCCGTTTTTCTGACCCCCGAGGGGCAGCCGTTCTATGGGGGCACCTACTTCCCACCCGAATCCCGTTATGGGATGCCCTCCTTCACCGAGGTGCTCCGGGCGGTAATCGACGCCTGGCAAAACCGCCGCCGGGAAACGCTCACCAGCGGAGAGAAAGTCGCCGCGGTGCTGCAACAGCAGCAAAGGCCTGGGGGAGAAGATGACGGCGAACTCCGCCCCGAAACATTGACCCGCGCCGTCAAGAATCTCTGGGATAACTTCGACCCACTCAACAGCGGCTGGGGTGGCTCGCCCAAATTTCCCCAACCGATGATCATCGAATTCTTGCTTCGCCGCCACATCGCCGGCGATCAGCAAGCCCTGGAAATGGTCACCCAAACGCTGGACGCCATGGCCATGGGTGGAATGTACGACCAACTGGGCGGCGGCTTTCACCGCTACTCGGTCGATAATCGCTGGCTGGTGCCCCACTTCGAGAAAATGCTCTACGACAACGCCCAACTCGCCCGCGTCTATTTGCACGCCTGGCAGGTCACCGGCGATGATTTCTACCGCAAGATCACGGAGGAAACGCTTGATTATGTCCTTCGAGAAATGACCGATCACGCAGGGGGATTCTACGCCACCCAGGACGCCGACAGCGAGGGGCGCGAGGGCGCGTTCTTCCTATGGACGCCAGACCAAATCCGGGAGGTGCTCGGCGACGAGGCGGAGGCCTTCATGGAAGCATATGGCGTCAGCGAGAGCGGCAACTTCGAGGGCGAGAACATCCTCGAATTCGTCGGGGCGATGGAAGAACGCCAAATCTTCGAGGCAGCCCGCCAGAAATTGTTTCAAGTGCGAGAAAAACGCCCCCATCCGGGCAAAGACGAGAAAGTGATCACCTCCTGGAACGGCCTGATGCTGGCTGCTTTCGCCGAGGCAGGCCGGGTGCTCGATCGCCAAGCGTACCGCCAAGCGGCGGTCGAAAATGGTGAATTCCTTCTCGACCAACTCCGCAGACCGGATGGCCGCCTGCTACACGTTTGGAAAGACGGCCAAGCCAAGGTCAACGGCTATTTGGAAGATTACACTTATTTGATCGAAGGGTTGATCGAACTGTATCAGACCACTTTCGAGCCGCGCTGGTATACCGCCGCCGCATACTTCGCCAAGACCATCCTGACTCATTTCAAGGACCCCGAAGGCGGTTTCTTCGAGACCAGCGACGACCACGAAGATTTGATCGTGCGGCCCAAAGACCTACAGGATAATGCCGTCCCCTCCGGGAACGGCATGGCTGCCTTCACCTTGCTGCGGTTATCCGGGCTGGCCCTGGAGCCGGACTATCTTGAGCGCGCCCATCAAAGCTTGGCGACGATGCAAGCGATGATGGCAAAGTATCCCCTAGGATTTGGCCAATGGTTGCAAGCGCTGGATCACGCCCTCGGCGCTCATCGCGAGATCGCCATCATCGGCGCCCCCCAAGCCGAAGATACGGCTGCAATGCTAGCAGCCAGCCGGGAGGGATTCCGGCCCCACCAAGTTGTCGCCTTGCGCCCACCCCGAGAGGAAACGCCCATCCCCGTGCTGCAACATCGAGAGCAAATCGACGACCGCGCCACCGCCTATGTGTGCGAAAACTTCACCTGCCGCCCCCCGATTACGGATGCGGAGAAACTGAAACAGTTCCACTAACAAGGAGGGATATGCACGTTCGAGAAGCGATTCAAGCACGGCGATCTTATCGCGCTTTGAAGCCAACCGAGATCAGCACAGATGTGATCAACGCTTTGGCCGAGAGCGCCCAACTGGCGCCCTCGTGTTTCAACAACCAACCCTGGCGCTACGTCTTCGTCCATCAAACAGAAAAATTTCAGGAATTGTTGGGGGCCTTATCGCAGAAGAATCAAAGCTGGGCGCAAGACGCGTCCATGATTGTGGCCGTCTTCAGCCAAGAAGAATTGGATTGCAATATCAAGGATCGGCATTATGCCCTCTTCGACACCGGGTTGGCGACGGGCTTTCTGCTGCTGCGGGCGACCGAATTGGGGCTTGTCGTTCACCCGATAGCAGGGTATGACCAAGAGGAAGTCAAACAAATCCTGGCCATTCCGGAAGAGATGCAGGTAATTGCGCTGCTCGTCGTCGGCGAACACGATCCAGCGAGCCCCAAAGCCGAGAAAGAGAAAATCCGCCCGGAACGATTGCCGATAGAAAAATTCGCTTTCGAGAATCGGTTCTCGGAATCGGCTTGATGTGTTTTTTATAAGGAAGCCAGGAATGTAGAAATAGAAATTCAAGGCTTCCTGGATTCCTAAGACCTATTCGATCAGATATATTTCGCAGGATTATTTTTAGACCAAGAGAGGAATCAATGATCAAAAATAACATGACCATCAAAATCGGCGGGGAGGCCGGGCAGGGCGTCGCCTCGAGTGGCGCCGGGCTGGCCAAAACCCTATCCCGAGGAGGCTTGCATCTCTTCAGCCTCCAGGATTACATGTCCCGCATCCGCGGCGGACACAACTTCTCCCAACTCAAAGTGAGTGAAAAACCGCTCTATTCTCACAGTGACGAGATTCATCTCCTGCTGGCCCTCGTCCCTGAGACGATCGAGCGCCACAAAGACGAGCTCGTCCCCGGCGGCGGGATCATTTACGATGAGGATATGGATGTTGACGCCCAGGCCTTGATCGATGCCGGCCTGAAGCCGTTTCCCGTCCCGTTGGTCCACATCGCCGAGGAAGTGGGCAGCAAGATCATGACCAACACGGCGGCGCTTGGCGCAGCCACCGGCGTGACCGATTACGACCTCAAGTACCTGAACGACGTGCTTGAAGAGAGCTACAAGAAAAAGGGGCATAAGGTCGTTGAAGCCAATCAAGAAGTCGCCCGCAAGGCCTACGATTACGTCCAGGAACATTACGCCGCCGATTTCGAATTCAAGCTGGAGCCCATCGAGGCACCCGACCGGATGGTGATCAACGGCAACCACGCCTTTTGCCTGGGCGCCGTTTTGGGAGGCTGCCGCTTCATCTCGGCCTACCCGATGACCCCGGCAACGTCGATCATCGAGTGGATGTCCACCCATGCCGATCGCTACGGGATTGTGGCCAAACACACCGAGGACGAACTCGCCGCCATCCTGATGGCCATCGGTGCCAACCACGCCGGTGTGCGGGGAATGACGTCCACATCCGGAGGCGGGTTCTCGCTAATGGTCGAGTCGCTCGGCTTGGCCGGGATCACCGAAACGCCCCTCGTCGCCGTGGACGTGCAGCGGGTCGGTCCCTCCACAGGGATGCCCACCCGCAGCGAGCAGGCCGATCTGCTCTTCGTGCTGCGTGCCTCCCACGGAGAATTTCCCCGCTTCATCCTGGCACCAGGAACGCCCGAAGAGGCCTTCAACATCGGCTGGCGGGCCTTCAATCTGGCAGAAAAATACCAAACCCCCGTCATCGTCCTGAGCGACACCTTCCTGGCCAACTCGCTGCGCACGATCGAGCGCGAAGACTTCGGCTTCGAAGAGGTCGAAATCAACCGAGGCAAACTGCTCACCGATGAAGAACTGGACAACATGACCGAGGAGTACAAGCGCTACGCTTTCACCGAATCGGGTATCTCGCCGCGGGCGATCCCCGGCCACCCTAACGCCGTCTTCATCGCCTCCAGCGACGAGCACAGGGAGGACGGCCACTTCGCCGATGAAGACCCGGAGAATCGCGTCCAGATGGCCGACAAACGCCTGCGCAAGATGGAGGCGATGGCAACCGAGATGCGCGGCCCGGCCCAGTACGGCCCCGCAGATGCCGAGATCACCTTCGTTTGTTGGGGATCAAGCTACGGGCCCGTCCGGGAGGCCGTCGACCGGCTCAACCAAGACGGTGGCAAGGCCAATCTCTTGCACTTCACCGACATCTTCCCCTTCCCCACCGAGAAGGCCCAACCCCTGCTGGACAAGGCCAAGCGGCTCATCAATGTGGAGAGCAACGCCACGGCGCAGTTCGCCACCTTGCTGAAAACCTACGCCGATGTAACCATCGACGAACAGATTTTGCGATACGACGGACAACCCCTCTCGCCAGATTACATTCTGGCCAGGGTATAGCACGAGGAGGCAACAAACATGGTTTCCAAAAAAGATTTTCTCAGCCCGATCCGCCCAACTTGGTGCCCAGGCTGCGGCGACTTCGGTATTCTCAACGCCGCGAAACAGGCCCTGGTCAACCTGGAGCTAGAACCGCATCAGGTGCTCTTCGCCAGCGGGATCGGCTGTGGCAGTAAATTGCCCGACTACATCCGGGCGAACGGCTACACATCCCTGCATGGACGGCCCATCCCGGTCGCCCAGGGCATTCACCTGGCCAATCATGACCTGAAAGTCATCGTCGTGGCCGGGGACGGCGACACCTACGGCATCGGCGGCAACCACCTGATGCACGCCATGCGCCGCAACCCGGACATCACCATCATCGTCCAGGATAACGCCGTCTACGGCTTGACCAAAGGGCAGTATTCCCCCCGCAGCCCGGAGGGATTCCTGACCAAGACGTCGCCACCTCCCCAGGGAGCGCTGGAGAAACCGGTCAACCCGATGGCGCTGGCGTTGGGCGCGGGGGCGACATTCGTCAGCCGCACGTTTGCCGGCGACTTCCCCCACGCCACAGCGACACTCGAAAAGGCGATTCAACATCCCGGTTGCGCGCTGGTGGACATTCTCCAGCCCTGTGTGACCTTCAACCCACAGTATTCTTACGACTTCTACCGGGAGAGGGTCTACAAGCTCGACGAGGAGGGCCATGATCCCGGCGACATTCAGGGGGCCTGGCAGAAGGCGCTGGAGTGGGGCGAGCGCATTCCCATCGGTGTCCTCTATCAAAACGAAGAACGCCCTACTTACGAAGAACAGGTCTTCGCCCTGAAGGATGGACCGGTGGTGAAACAAGACCTGCAATCCTGGAGCGAAGAGGAGTATCAAGCCATGGCGGCGGAGTTCATCTAAAGTCAGGCTGAATTAAACTACAAACACCCCCGAGTTCACACGCTCGGGGGTGTTTTGATTCATGACAGAAGCGTTTCCGTTAGCCGCGGTTTGTATCGATAGCAGATCGATATAAGTTATGCCAATATTCTTTGACCATCCGGCTCATGCTGAATTGAGGCGCCAGGGTGCGGATGCCCTCTTTCATCCTGGAAATCCAGGCCCGGGGCAAGTCATCCTCGTCCCGGTCATAATAAAGCGGGATGATTTCATTTTCAAGGACGTCATAAAGACTCTCGGCATCCATTTGATCCTGGATGTCGGTATCGCCATAATCGGTTTCATCGCCGATGGCCCAGCCATTGCGCCCGTTGTAGCCTTCCCGCCACCAGCCGTCCAAAATGGAGAAGTTGAGCACACCGTTGATGGCCGCCTTCTGGCCGGAGGTGCCCGAGGCCTCATTCGGGCGGCGGGGCGTGTTCAACCAGACATCGACGCCCTGCACCAGATAACGGGCCAGGTTCATGTCGTAGTCCTCCAAGAAAACGAGACGACCGCCATTTTCGGCCTGCTTGGCGATGCGATACACCTTTTGGATGAGCATCTTACCGGGCTTGTCATCGGGATGAGCCTTGCCGGCGAAAATAATCTGCACAGGCCGGTTGGGTTGGTTGAGCAACTTGAGCAGGCGATCGAGGTCGCTGAGGATCAGATCGGCGCGCTTGTAGGTGGCAAAGCGGCGGGCGAAGCCGATCGTCAGGGCGTAGGGATGGAGCAAAACGCCGGAAGCGACGACTTGCACGGGGTGGACTCCGTCGTTGATCCACTGCTCCCGGGCGCGCTCGCGGATATAAAAGACCATCTTGCGTTTGAGATGCCTGCGCACCGTCCACAGCTCTTGATCAGGAATATGTTCAACGCTCTCCCAGAGATCGGGATCGTCGACTTGGTCCTGCCAATCGTGTCCAAGATATTGACTGAAGAGGAGATCAAGACGCCGGGCGACCCACGTACCCGTGTGAACGCCGTTGGTGATGTAGGAGATGGGCACATCGTCAACCTTGCGGTCGGGCCAGAGAAAATGCCACATTTTGCGGGCAACCTGCCCGTGCAGTTCGGAGACTCCGTTGTGCAGCTCGGCAAGACGGAAAGCCAACAGGGGCATGCTGAAGGTCTCCCCCCAGCTTTGTTCCCGGCGGGCCAAGTCGATGAACTGCTGGCGATCGAGCCCCAACTCCGGCCACAGATCGGAAAAATATTTATCGACCAGCCAATGAGGGAACTCATCGCTCCCGGCGGGAACGGGCGTGTGGGTGGTGAAGATCGTCGATTTGCGGACCACCTTCAAAGCGCTCTCAAACGTGTGGCCCGAGGCAACCATCTCGCGGGCCCGTTCCAGGCCCATGAAAGCGGAGTGTCCTTCGTTCATGTGCCAGACCGAGGGGTTGTAGCCCAGTTCTCGCAAAGCGCGCACGCCGCCGATACCGAGAATGATCTCCTGGGAGATGCGCGCTTCCAAGTCGCTGTTGTAGAGACGGGAGGTCAATTCGCGATCGTCGGGCTTGTTGCCCTCCACGTCGGAATCGAGCAAGTACAACGGGACCCGTCCGACGTGAATCTCCCATAAACGGGCGTGAACTTGACGACCGGGCAAAGCTACGGAAACGGCCAGCGGTTTGCGGTCCTCATCGACGATCGGCATGACGGGCAAATCATCGAAGTGCAGACGCTGGTAACGGGCCTCCTGCCAGCCATCCTCGGTGATGTGTTGCGAAAAATAGCCGCGTGTGTACAGGAATCCCACAGCGACGAGGGGCAAGCCCAAATCGCTGGCCTCTTTGAGATGGTCGCCGGAGAGCACGCCGAGCCCGCCGGCGTAGATGGGCAAGGTTTCGTGGAGGCCAAATTCAGTCGAAAAATAGGCGATGGGACAGTTGCGATAGTCTTCGAACTCTTCCAGGAACCAGGTTTTGTCGGCGCGCATGTAACGATCGTAGTCCCGCAAGACACGGTCGTAAGAATCTAAATAATAACGATCCTGAGCCACGGCGTTGAGATGAACCCGCTCGACGTGGCGCAAGAACTGGATCGGGTTGTGATAAGTCCGTTCCCACAGTTCTTTGTCGATTTGGGAGAACAAGCGTTGGGCGCTGGGATTCCAGGTCCACCACAGGTTGTAGGCCAACTCGCCCAGACGGCGGATGCGGCGGGGTAAGCTAAATTGATTCTGGGGCTCAGCTCGGAATGACTTCATCGATGCACCTCGTTGACGATAACATGGGAAAATGAAATGACAGTAGGTGGTACAAATGAGACTATGGAAGTCTTAGATGAACGTTTTAGTGAAACCGAATCTTACCATTCTGCAAGATTGGGTGCAAATATTGCCCTCACATCCAGCCCCTCTCCCGCTGGGAGAGGGGAGTCAGGCAAACCTCCGGCAATATGAAGATTCTTTCTTGTGAAGAATTCTCCCTGACGATACAATAAGGCACCATTCACTTAACCCTTTCCTAGCAAAGCTACGATGACAGACACCGTTCAACTTTTCGTCACCTGCCTGATCGATACGCTCAAGCCCGAGATTGGCGAAGCAGTCGTGCGCGTCCTAGAGCGCGCCGGGATGAGGGTCACCTTCCCGCAGGGCCAAACCTGCTGCGGACAGCCCGCCTTCAACGCGGGGATGCGCCGCGAGGCCCGCAAGCTGGCGGAGGAGACCATCACGGTTTTGGAAGCGGATTCCGCCCCGGTGGTGGTGCCCTCCGGCTCGTGCACGGCGATGATTCGGCACAGCTACCCGGAACTCTTCGCCGATGACCCCGACTGGCTGGCCCGGGCTGAGGCCTTGGCCGACCGCACCTTCGAACTGACCGAATTCCTCGTCGACGAACTGGGCATCATCGATTTGGGCGCCCGCTACGAGGGCACGCTCACCTACCACCCTTCCTGCCACCTGCTGCGGGGAATCGGCGTCGACCGCCAGCCGCGCGCCTTGCTCGCCCATGTCGACGGCGCCGAGCTCGTCGCATTGCCCCGCGCCGAGGAGTGCTGCGGATTCGGCGGCGTCTTCTCGGTCGAACATCCCGAACTCTCGGCGGAGATGCTGCAACGCAAGATGGACAACATCGCCGCCAGCGGCGCCACCACGGTGGTGACCTGCGACACCGGCTGCCTGCTGCACATCAACGGCGGGCTGCACCGCCAGGGGCGGGAGCCGCGCGTCAAGCACATCGCCGAGATCTTAGCAATGGACATCTAAAAATATTCACCACAACGGCACAAAGGACACAGAGTTTTTCTTTGTGTTCACAAAGGGATTCTTTGTGTTCTCCATGCCTTTGTGGTAAGAAAACGATCGAATACTAACTAAAGTACCAAACCATGACCCACCCAAACTTTCGAGAACAAATCCGCACCGCCCTGGCCGATGAGACTCTCCAAGCCGCCCTGGACGCCAACGCGGCCAACCGGCTGGAAGCACGGCAGAGCGCCTACGCCTCCCTGCCCGAACCGCTGGACGTCCTGCGCCAACGCGCCCATGCGGTGCGCGCCGAGACGATCGACAACCTGGAAGACTATCTTGAGCAATTCATCGCCAAGGTGGAGTCCAACGGCACGCACGTTCACCGCGCCGCCGATGCCGAGGAAGCGGTCGCCATCGCCCTGGAGATTGCCCACCGGGAAAGGGCCAAGCTGGTAGCCAAATCCAAAACGATGGTCAGCGAGGAGATCGAGCTCAACGCCGCTCTGGAAGCGGAAGGCATCCGGGCGGTCGAAACCGACCTGGGCGAATATATCGTCCAATTGCGCGATGAGCCGCCCTCCCACATCATCACCCCCAGCGTGCACCTGCGCCGCCAGGAAGTCGGCGAGACCTTTCACGAAAAGCTGGGCATCCCCTACACGGACGATGTCGCCAAACTGACCGCTGCCGCCCGCGCCACCCTGCGCCAAACCTTCCTCGACGCCGACATTGGGATTTCGGGCGTCAACCTGGGCGTGGCCGAGACCGGCTCACTGTGCATCGTCACCAACGAGGGCAACGGGCGGATGGTCACCACCGTGCCGCCGGTTCATATCGCCCTGATGGGCGTCGAGCGGCTGGTGCCCGGCCTCGATGATCTCGCCCTGATGCTCCAACTGCTGCCCCGCTCGGCCACGGGCCAAAAGATCACCGTCTATGTGCAGTTGATCCACGGGCCACGCCGCGCCGGGGAAGTCGACGGCGCCTCTGAGCGCCATTTGATTTTGGTCGACAACGGGCGCACAAAGCTACGCGGCACGCCGCTCCAGGACGCGCTGATGTGCATCCGCTGCGGGGCTTGCATCAACGCTTGCCCCATCTTTCGGGAGATCGGCGGGCACAGCTACACCGGCCACCACGGCGAAAGCTCCCCCTACCCCGGCCCAATCGGCTCGGTGATCTCACCGGGACTATTTGGCACCGAGACATTCGGCCACCTGGCCCAGGCGTCGACTCTCTGCGGGGCGTGCAAACAGGCCTGCCCGATCGACATTGACTTGCCCACGATGCTGGCCCGCATCCGCGCCGGCGCGGGGATCCAAGACCCCGAACGGGCAAGAGAAGAAGGCATCGCCCTGCCCTGGCTCACCCGCCTGGGATTGCGCATCTTTACGCTGATCGCCGCCCGAGCGGGGCGCTTCAAACTGGCTCAAAACCTGGCTGCCGCTTTCAGCCGGATTCTGTTCCCGCGGCGGAGCGAGATACCCCTGCCCGCGTGGACCGGCTGGGGCTATGCCAAAGATTTACCCCACCCGGCGGCACGGCCCTTTCGGGCGCGTTTTCAGGCCGATCAAGCCCATCTTGCGACCGAAGGAGCTCCCAAGCCCCATGAGGGGAGATTCTTCACCGCTGAAAAAGCATCGGCGGTTCAGAATGACACAAGTACTGAAGATTTACCAACATTCAAGGAGCAGAACCAAGGCCTTCTAGACCGCTTCGAGGCCGAATGGACCGCCCTGGGCGGCCACCTGACCCGCTGCACCCCCGAGACGCTGGCCGAGGAGATCATCGCCCTGCTCGCCGAAGAGGGAGTCGACGAACTCGTCGCCTGGGAGGCGGATCAGCTCCCCGCGGGGGTAGCGGCGGCGCTGTCACAAGCCGGGATTCGCCTGATCCACGAATCCAACCCGGCGGTAGAGACGGGATTGACCGGCGCGTTGGGGGCCGTAGCCAGCACCGGGACGCTGATTCTCACCTCGGGGCTGGGCCGCCCCCAAACAGCATCTCTTCTCCCTAAGAAGCACATCGCCATCTTGGCAGAAGAGCAGATATACAAAAATCTCCCCAAGGCGTTCGACCTTGAGGAGATTGGGGAGGCTTCGTCTGTGGCGCTGGTCAGCGGGCCGTCACGCACCGCCGACATCGAGATGACCTTGACGATCGGTGTGCATGGGCCCGGCGAGGTGTATGTCTTCTTGCTAGAGTCTTAAGAAAATCAGGTTTGGCCCGCAGAGCGGATATACCCTTGATAAGCAACGATGCCGATCGCCGTCAGGATAGAGATAGCAATGACCCCCACCAGACAGTAATTCAAGAGGTTGCCGCGAATTCCAGAAGCGGAACCTGTCGCCGGCGTGGGTGTCACCTGAATCCCGGTCAACCCGCTACCATCTTGCGGTGTGTTTGTGGGCACCAGGGTTGGCGCAAAGGTATTCGTGGGGAGTGGCGTGTTGCTCGGCAAGGGCGTGTTGGTCGGCAAAGGCGTGTCGGTGGGAACAACGGCATCGGCCTGAACCGGCATCGGCAAGGCCAGCAACGCCAAAGCAAGCAGGGCAATTACAAGGGAAAGATGATAGCGTGAAACCTTCATAGGTGGCATCCTTTTCCGGAGGGAATTTATCTTTTCTTATTGTACCGCCTCTTGGGGCTTTCTTCTATAACAAAGCGGGGAAATTAATTTTTCGCTTGGGCACAATTGTGCTTTATAATAATAACAGCAGCTAAAAGCGGCTCACTTCAACTAGAAATCATAAAATCGAAACCCAGATTTCCTATAGCACCGAAAGGAGTCCAAGAGATGTTAGTCAAAGAACGGATGTCAAAGCCGGTTATCACCACCCACCCCGAAACCCCGATCATGGAGGTGCTCAACCTGATGCAACAGGAGCAGATCCGCCGCCTGCCCGTGGTGGACAAGCGCGGTCGGATGGTCGGAATCGTCTCCAAGGAGGATGTGCTCCATGCCGCGCCCTCCGATGTCACCAGCCTGAGCGTGTGGGAGATGAACTACCTGGTCAGCAAGATCACCGTCGAGCGGGTGATGACCACCGATGTGATCGCCATCGACGAAGATACGCCCCTGGAAGAGGCCGCCCGGATTATGGCCGATAACAAAGTCGGCGGCCTGCCGGTGATGCACGACGGCAAGATCGTCGGGATGATCACCAAAACGGACCTGTTCAAGATTTTCCTGGAGATGCTGGGGGCGCGCGAGCGGGGCATCCGCCTGTCCGTGATGGTGCCCAATGCGATCGGCGAACTGGCCAAGTTGACTCAGGCCGTCTTCGAGATTTGCGGCAACATCATCTCGCTGGGCACGTTCCTGGGCGAGAGCAGCGACACCCGCGAAATCGTGATCAAGGTCAAAGACGTCGATGAAGACGCTCTGAAAGAGGCAGTTAAGCCTTACGTCGAGCGGGTTACCGACCTGCGCGAGATTTAATCACCGGGCATCTGAACAGACCCAGACAACAAACGCACCATGATGCTACTGTCATGGCGCGTTTTGAATCTTGAAGACGAGAGAGAACCTAGGGGGCAGCAGGCAAGTGGCGGTAGACACCGTCGGCTTCGGATGTCAGTTCATCCACGGCGATGACGGCGTCCAGGTTGAGGTGACCGTAGATGTGGGGGAATTCATCCCCGTCGACCGCTTCCCAGCGGATGTCGGCGTCGACTTGTTGGGGGTCGATCCACAGAAGCAATAAATCGGGAACTCCCTGATAAAAACGGTTGAGCACGTCCAGGGCCTGAGCGGGGCGCGAGCAGTGGATGAATCCCTCGCTTCCCAGCGACTCGGCCCGGTAAACGCCCGCGTTCTGCGCCTTCAGCCAATCCCCCTGGGAGCAAATGTGTACGATGTAGTCGGTTGTATTCATTGCAATCCTTCTGAAAAGCGTGCTACGGTTGACAAATGGAAACGATTCAACGCGGAGACGCAGAGATTTAAATTTTTTCTTTGCGACTCTGCCACTCTGCGGCTCTGCGTTAAGTCGATCACATCCTACTTTACCACAAACTGTCCGCTCAGACGGTACAACAAGATGCCGAGATATTCCTTGATCACCCTGGTGGTGTCGTCTAGATTGCTGACATCGGGGAAGACGTTGAAAAGCTGCGCGGTCAGGTTGGGCTGCCAGAGCTGCTCCCAGCCAGCCTGGGTGACGCTGTAATCGGTCGGCGCGGGGATCACGTCGAAGCCCTGATGCTCGAACAGCCCCACCGCCCGGGGCATGTGCAGCGCCGAGGTGACCAGGATGATCCCGTCGATGCCCCGTTCTTCCAGAAAGGCGCGGCTGTAGACGGCGTTCTCGTAGGTGTTGCGGGATTCCGATTCCTGCCAGATGGCCGTCTCGGGCACGCCGAGCATGACCAGCAGCTCGGCCATGTCCTCGCTGACGGGGGCGGCATGTTCGCTCAGCGCGGCGATGTAGCCGCCCGAAACCAGGATGTGAGGCGCCGCGCCCTGATGGTAGAGATGAGCGGCATAAATGACCCGGTCCCCGGCGCCGCCGACTTCGACGGTGCTGCGCGGGTACAGGGCCGGCTGGGTCCCGCCGCCCAAGACGACGATGGCCTCCGCCTGGGGGAGCGGATCGGGGGGCAAGTACTGCCACTCCAGCGAGCGGACCAGAGCCGTAGCGACCCAAGTGTTGCCCCCAATCCAGATCACGGCCAGGGCCAGGAGCAGGGCCGCCCGCGCCCAGGCCGGTTTGCGTTTGAGTACCAGCGCGGCGACGAGCAGCAGCCAGATTAGGCCGAGGGGGTAGAGGAGGAGGGAGATGAGCTTCGGTAAAAGTACGGGCATAGGGGATGGTAAATTGGTAAATTGGGGAGCAAGTATTAGGTGTCAGGTGTCAGATCCGGAGTGCGGGTGTGCGGGGTGCGAGGTACGGGGTGCGAGGTGCGCCCCCCCTTGACGGCGAGTCCCCTGCTTACATGGTGCAACGTCCTGGCTTATAGGGTGTAAGTTCCTGCCTTACAAGCTGCATGTTCCCGCCTTCTAGGGAGCATATTCCTGCCTTACATGCTGAATCTTCCTGCCTTCTAGGGTGCCTATCCCTGGCTTATCGGACGGCGATCCCTACTGGATTTACCCGCGACTGGGTTTGGATGCGAGTCCTTACTGGGGTTGACGGCAAGTCCTTGGCCTACTCGGTGTAAGTTCCTGGCCTACTTGGCGACGATCCTTATTGGACAGGAATCAGTGTATCGGGAAT
>CAZXXW010000010.1:0-41460 GCA_964644835.1 uncultured Anaerolineales bacterium | reverse complement strand
TGCTTTTTTCATCCTCTCATCCCATATTACCAGGCGTGCCGCTGGCAAGGGAGTGTGGCTTAGCAAAGCTAAGCTAAAACGACCGAAGAGTCTCCCAGGTTTCAAAGGTGGAGATTCTTCGCCGCTGGAAAAGCATTAGCGGCTTGCGAAGCATGCCTCCGGCAAGAATGACACCCCGTGAACGCTTACAATAAAGGTATACCATGCTGAAACGAATCATCCGCCTCGTCGGAGGCGATCCAAACAAAAAACGACTAGAAACCTTCACCGAAACGGTGGATCAAATCAACGCGCTAGAAGAACAATTCGAGGCGCTCAGCGAAGAAGCTTTGCGGGCCAAGCCAAGAGAATTTCGCCTGCGCCTGGCCAAGGGCGAAACGCTGGATGACATCCTCATCGAGGTTTTTGCGGCCGTACGGGAGGCCAGCAAGCGGACCATCGGTCAGCGACATTACGATGTCCAGCTGATCGGCGGCATCGCCATGCACCAAGGCATCGTTGCGGAGATGAAAACGGGCGAGGGCAAAACCCTGGCCGCGACCTTGCCGCTTACCCTCAACGCGCTGGCTCTGAATCCGGCGTGGGTCGAACGGGCGCACTCGAAGTGGGGCGACGATCCCGAAACCTGGGACTTTGTCCCGATCGACTCCCTCCCGGTGGGGTGCGGCGTTCATCTGATCACCGTCAACGATTATCTCGCCCGCCGTGACGCCCGCTGGATGGGCCCCATCTATAGAATGATGGGCTTGAACATCGGCGTGCTCCAAATGGCCGCCCGCACCGAGCACGGCCAAAAGGCCTTCCTCGTCAACCTGGACTCCAAATCGCCGCACGAAGACCAGCACCAACTCGACATGGTGCCCCGCCAACAAGCCTACAACGCCGACATCACCTACGGGACCAACAACGAGTTTGGTTTCGATTATCTGCGCGACAACATGAAGATGACGCTACAAGAGCGCGTCCAGCGGGGGCACTATTACGCCATCATCGACGAGGTCGATAACGTACTCATCGACGAGGCCCGCACGCCGTTGATCATCTCCGGCCCGTCCCACGAAGACAGCCAGAACTACCAACGCATGGCCCGGGTGGTCAAGCAGCTTCGCCCCGCGGACTACGAAATCAACCAGCGCGACCGGAACATCTCGCTGACCCCCATCGGCGAAACCCGCGTGGAAGAAATTCTCGGCCAGCCCCTGCGCGACCCGGAACGGCCCGAGGACATCACCCACGAACAGGCCCAGTTGCTCGGATACTTGCAGCAGGCGCTCAACGCCGAGTACATCTACCAGCGGAACAAAGATTATGTCGTCCAGGGGCGCAAGGTGATCATCATCGACAAATTCACGGGACGCCTGATGCCCGGACGGCGCTGGTCGAATGGCCTGCACCAGGCCGTGGAGGCCAAAGAGAACGTCCCCATCCAGAGCGAAAACATCACCTACGCGACGATCACAATCCAAAATTACTTCCGCATGTACGAGAAGCTCTCCGGTATGACCGGCACCGCTGTGACCGAAGCGGAGGAATTCAAAGAGATTTACAATCTCGACGCGCTGGCGATCCCCACCAACCTGGACTACGAAGCCAGCCGCGAAGACTCGCCCCTGATCACGCTGCAAGATCGGGATGAACATAATTACAAATACACCTATTACGCCTACAAAGACGATCCTGAGCGAAAGCCGGTTTTCTGGAAGCGCAAAGATTATCCCGATGTGATTTATCGCACCGAGGAGGCCAAGCTGCGCGCCATCGTCGAGGAAATCATCCAATATCACGTCCTGGGACGCCCGCTGCTGGTCGGCACCACCTCGGTGGAACTTTCTGAACGCGTCTCCGACCGCCTTTCGGCCCACATGATTCGCCGCTTGGTCGAAACCCTGCTGGTTCGCCTGGTTTGGTTCGAGACCACCGGCGCGGTGGAGGATGGCCGCCAGGTGGCACAGTTGACCACCTTGAACACGCCCCTGGAAAAATTACGCAGTTCCGACATCCGCCAGGTGATCCGCGACGAAGATTTGGACATGCCCCAGACGCCGCTCAACGAAGCTAACCTGGAGCGGATGCTCTCGATCCTGGGACTTTCTCCCGAATACAAAGACAGACTCGAACAGGTGCTCAAAGATGGCGTGCGCCACCAAGTGCTCAACGCCCGCAAACACACCGAGGAGAGTCAGATCATCGCCGGGGCCGGTGCCTTTGGTGCAGTGACCATCGCCACCAACATGGCCGGACGCGGCGTCGACATCAAGCTGGGCGGCGAGTTATCCGAAAATATCCTCACCGCGGTCAACCGCATTCTCAAGCATAACGACTTTGACGATCCCTACGATATGCGCATGGAAGAACGCCGTGAGGCTTTGCTCGACATCGGGGAGGGCAACTACGGCATTTACGACGCCGAAGCGAATTACTTCCTACAGCACATGGACGAAAAAGAACGCGTCCGTGAGTTAGGCGGCCTGCATGTGATCGGTTCGGAGCGCCACGAAGCGCGCCGCATCGACAATCAGTTGCGCGGCCGCGCCGCCCGCCAGGGAGACCCCGGCTCGTCACGCTTCTATCTCTCCCTGGAAGATGAGTTGATGGTCCGCTTTGGCGGCCAGCAGATGGAAGGCCTGCTCTCCCGGATGAACGTCGATGAAGCCTTGCCGATCACCAACCAGTTAGTCAGCCGCATCGTCGAGCAATCCCAAACCAGGGTGGAGGGCGCCAACTTCGATGTGCGCAAACACTTGCTTGAATACGATGATGTCCTCAACACCCAACGCCAGAAAATCTACAACCAGCGCGACCGCATCTTGACCAAGAAGGACCTCGATGACGATGTCGCCGAGATTCTCCAGGCCGAGGTGATCCAACGCGTCCCCATAGCGCTGGAAGATGTGGAGGGACCCTGGAAGCTGCTCTCGTGGTTGAACCAAATTCAACCATCCTTGACGCTGCAAGAGAGCGTTTTCCCCTCCTATACGCTGAATATCTTGCTGAATAACTTGGACGGAAGCGACGGGTCCGCGTTCCCAATGGACGCCGAGCGAGCGGAAACAAGCTTGATCGACCTCGCCGATGATTCCATCCAGGCAGAAAAAGAACACCTCTTGAATACCGTTGATGATCTATTGAAAGACAGCAAAGCGAATCTCGATGATCAAGTGGATGAACGTCTTGATCTCCTCGACACGTTTGTCGAGGGCCTCAGCGTGAGCGAGGAGCCGGTTACCAGCAACGCCAAAAAATTATCCCGGGAGATTTCCGACTTGTTGCGTCTACCGCTTGAAATTAGCCCTGAAGTGGCGAAGATTTTCCGTGACGATCCTTATGACGTACTCGATGGACTCAAGAAAGTCGTTCGAGAAGCAATGCAAATGATGACCATCCGCCGGTTGATCGGCGCTGTGGAACGGGTACTGAAAACCTCGCTGGAAATCAGCCCCGATGAACTGATCGGCAAAAACTGGGACACACTCGCGAATCGGCTCAACGCGGCGATCAAGGAGATTTTCGCCCAACGGCGAGAACACTACATCGGCAACGAGGACAATCCGGGCCAAATTGCAAGAGAACTATCCACCGAAATCTCCAAACTGGAACAGGATCAACTTTCTCGGCAAGACCTGCTCCGAATGATGTTGGCGATGCCGCGAGGCAGACAGCAGGCTTTCGACAAGAAGACCCATCGCCGTGTCTGGAAGCGGACCACCCGCTTGACTTACACTTACCATGCGGCGAGCTTTTTGGAAGATCAAACATCGGAGGACATCACCGACGAGGTGCTCACCCACCTGGAGGAGGCCCGTTACGCCATCCAGCAAGCCTGGGGGCAGAGCGAACTGACTCGTCTGCAAAACACCCGGCCCGAAGAGTTGGCCGAGGACGCCCAAGAGGGACTTGAAAAAGCCCTTGGCGAGGAAACCTTCGCTGAAATTCAGGATCAACCCTTGCAACATGTCGATGAATCCGTTCAGGAGCAAATCATCGACGAATTAGGCCGCCAGGCGCTGACCAAAATCTACCGGCAGTTGTTACTGCGGGTCATTTCCAGGTTGTGGGTTGATTATCTCACCGAGATGGAGGCGCTGCGTGTTTCCATTGGCTTAGAAGCCTATGCGCAGCGCGATCCGCTGGTGCAGTACAAGACCAAAGCCTTCGAAATGTTCCAAAAACTGCTCCAGGATATGCGCGTTGGCGTGGCAACACGGGTATTCACCTTCCAGCCGCAAGATGTGGGCAGTGTCCAGGCAGCGCTGAAGAAGGCCGACGTCCCCGCGGCACAAATTCCAAGCAGCAAACGGTAGCAGCGATCACTTGCTCGGACACAAAAAAACCCCGCCGCAAGCGACAGGGTTTCACAACGGAAATGTCACCAGCAAAAAACGAAATCTCCAGCCTGTCACAGCTAGTGGTATACTTGGCAAGATTATCTTTGCAAGACGAGCAACACGCAATCTAAAAAAAGCGTCTATGGTTTCGAAAACAAAACGCCCTCTGGCATTCTATCGGGCTATCCCAAAAGTAGAACTTCATCGCCATCTGGAGGGGTCGCTGCGCGTCGAAACACTGCTCGAAATCGGCCAAGATCATGGCATCATCCCGAACAAGCAGACCAAGACGCTGCGTCCGCTGGTTCAAATGGGGGAAAATGAACCCTACACATTTGAGAATTTTCTTTCCAAATTCGCCACCTTGCGATCATTTTACCGCTCCCCTGAGGTGATTGGCCGGATCACCCGGGAGGCGATCGAAGACGCCGCCAAGGACAATATCCGCTATCTGGAGTTACGCTTTACACCCGTGGCCCTGAGCAAAGCCGAAGGTTTCCCCCTCAACCGGGTCATCGACTGGGTCATCGAGGGCGCTCAAGAAGGGCAAGAACTGTACGGGGTCAAAACGCGTTTGATCGCAAGCATCAACCGCCACGAAAGCACGGAAATCGCCCGCGAGGTGATTCAATTGACAATCGATCGCTACGATCAGGGCATCGTTGGCCTCGATTTGGCCGGCAATGAGGCCGATTTCTCGGCGGAACCGTTCGTGGGCTGCTTGAAAGAAGCACAAGAGGCCGGGTTGCATCTCACCGTTCACGCCGGGGAATGGAACGGGGCGCACAACGTTGCCGAAGCGATCGAAGAGATCGGCTCGCCCCGGATCGGACACGGTGTCCGGATCATGGAAGATGAAAACGTAGTCGCCCTGGCGCGGGGAAAAGGGACCGTATTCGAGGTGTGCATCACCAGCAATTATCAATCTGGGGTTGTCAACTGCCTGGAAGAACACCCCTATCCAAAGATGCTCGAAGCTGGGCTAAACGCGACTCTCAACACCGACGACCCCAGCGTTTCCAATATCACCCTTGGTGAAGAGTTGCGCGTTGCCTGTGAAACGTTGGGGGTGCCGCTCTCCGTTTTGCGCAAGCAGATTCTGGCCGCGGCGCGGGCGGCGTTCTTACCTCCGGATGAAAAGGAAGATTTGACCGTTTCGTTACGCCGGGAACTGGATCAACTCATCCCCCAGGTGTGAGCCATCAGGGGCGCTCACGATTGTTTTTCCCATTCAGCAACAGAAGCACGAATGATCACTCTGACCTCTTCTTCGGGAACGGAGTCAATATCCTCGTATTTCTCCAACCCGACAACGACCTGCATGCCTCCTCTGATCGTCTCTTGCAAGGCGATTCCCCGGTCTTTGAGCGGCGAGGCGGCCAGCTTCTTCTGCAAGATTTCGTCGATTTGAGCGACGATGCTGGTCGGTGGCGGTTCAGGCGCGCTGGGCATCAAAGAAGAGACCACCCCCGCGGCAGTGATGCCCGGTTTCTCCCCTTCGGGTTGGCTGATCGGTTCAATGGGAGGAGCCCCTTGAGGTGGGGCCGAGACTCCCAGCCAGGTTTGCATCCGTCTGAACAAAGCGGAAAAGGTCTCTTTTTCTTTTGGCGTCAGGTCATCGCTTGAGCGATATACCCGCTCCCCAAACTGGAGCACAAAATCCTTTGTTTCAGGATTCCGCCAAATATACAAGGCATCTGGAGGGGGAGATTCTGCCGCTGATTCGGTTTCAGGCTCAACTTCAGCGTCATCGCTCCTCGCTTTCGATCTCCCCACCACAAGCCCAAAAACGACACCAACGATCAAACTAACTACGGCAACAAATAAAAACGGGAGAAACAAGATCTCCATCATGCGAACATCCTTTCACGTCAACCATTTTGTTTCTTGTTTTCAGGATCGCTGGGGGCTGGTTGACATTGGGGGCAAAAATGAGTGCTGCGCTGCCCTACTTTGATGCGTTTGATCGACGTGCCGCAGCGCGGGCAGGGCTGATCAGTTCTGCGGTAAACTCGAATATGGTTTTGAAAATCGCCGCCGCGATAGACCCAATCGATACTGGCACCGTTGCGGCGAATCCCCTCCTGCAAAACCTGCCGGATAGTCTTCCAAAGTTGTTTGGCTTGCTCGAAGGTGAGTGTGTGAGACCGGACAAGGGGATGTAATTTGGCCCGGTAAAGGGCCTCGTCGGCGTAGATGTTGCCGATCCCGGCGATGAATTCTTGATCTAGCAGCAAGGGTTTTAGCTGCCGCCGTCGACTGTGGAGCAGTTCGTAGAATACCTCAGGGGTGAAATTCGGATCCAACGGCTCGGGCCCGAGATGAGAGAGCAACGCTTCGGGGTCTTCGACCAGCCAGACACGTCCAAATTTGCGCATGTTGTTGAAAGAGAGACGAAGAACGTTGCCCTCATCCGACTCGGGATCGTCGAGATAGAAAAGCATGCGGTGATGAGGGTGCACCTCGGCATCGGCGGGTTCCAGCCACAGATCGCCGCTCATCCGCAGGTGAATCACGAGGGTGTCATTCTCCAAATAAAACAGAAGATATTTGCCCCGCCTGCCGATGGCGGTGAAACGCTGCCCTAGAATCCGGCGCATTAATTCCGGGAAAGCGGGCTCCTCCAGGGTGCCTTGCCAGAGTAGTTCCACATCCAGAACGCGCAATCCCAACAGGGAGGGCATATCCGCCGTCCCCCGGCGAAAGCGATCGCAAATCGTTTCAACTTCTGGCAATTCAGGCATGGTCGGATCCAGGATTGAGAAAACTCATTCGTTGAACATTTGGCCGACGCTGCGGCCTTGATGGGCCCGCAAGATCACCTCGGCCAGCAAGGGCGCGACAGAGCAGATTTGGAGCTTATCCTCGAGCAAGGCGTGTTTTTCCGGCGGGATGGGGATCGTATCGGTAGTGATGATTCGCTTCAATGGCAGTTCAGCCAGCCGCTTCGCCGCGGGCGGTGAGAAGACAGGGTGGACAAAGATCAGGTAGACATCCCGCGCGCCAGATTCTTTGGCCAGCTCCACCGCTTGAGAAACAGAGCCGCCGGTATCGACTTCGTCATCAATGACAATGACATCGCGATCCTCCACATCGCCGATCAGCGTGAGCGCTTCCGTATAGCGCTTTTTGATCCGCCGCTTTTCGACAAAAGCAATCGGTAAATCTAAATCGGCGGCAAAGTTGCGCCCTTTCTTGGCAAAGCCCAAATCGGCGGTCAACACAACCGGATTGTGCATATCGGGCAAAGTCTGGCGGACATGGTCAAGGAGAATGTGAAACGCGCTGATCACATCACCGGGGATCGAAAAGAAACCCTGGATTTGACCGGCGTGCAAATCGAGGGTCATATACCGGTCGGCCCCGGCGATCTCGATCATATCGGCGACCAAGCGCGCGGTAATCGGCACACGCGGCTTGTCTTTTTTATCGGAACGGGCGTAGGCCAAATACGGCACAACAGCAGTCACCCGACCGGCCGAATCCAGCCGCAGCGTTTGCAGCGTGATCAATAATTCCATCAAATTGCGGTGCACAGGCCGGCTTGTGGTTTGAATAATATAGACATCCTGGCCGCGCACGCTGCCCTGCAACTGGACCCACAAATTGTCGTTGGGGAAATGAGTGACGTTATGACCGCTAAGAGGGATCCCGAGCGTATTGGAAACTTTCTGGGCAAATTCAGGACAAGCGGTACCTCCGAAAAGTTTAATATCTCCGTACATGCCCGGCTCTTGTTCAACGTTAGCCATAAGCGTTCTGTTAATCTCTCTTTCCAGTAAACTTTTTGCTCTTCTGTGATTCCAACCATTCCGAACGCAATACGCTCATAAAGAAAACATCGTGATACTCGCCCTGATCGAAATGGGCCTGACGCATTCTCCCCTCTAGAACGTAGCCCGCCTTTTCGTAAGCTCGCTTGGCTCTGGGGTTGTTGGCGTGGACACGCAAATGAATCCGGTTGAGGTTGAGAGTCTCGAATCCGTGTCTTAGCATCAACTTCATCACATCGGTGCCATAGCCCTGATTCCAATGTTGTTTGGCGCCGATGAAAATACCGATCTCGGCCAAACGAACGCGCCAATCCAACCCAAAAAGGGCGCAATTCCCGACCGGCTCCCAACCATCTTCTGTCTTGATCTCGATGACAAGCGGTTTTTCCTCATCGGGGCGCTTGCGCATCTGCTCGAACCAGGCTTCCTCATCCTGCATCGAAAGCGGCAAATAAATCGACAAGCCATCACGAACTTCAGGATCATTCAGCCAGCGGGCGAAAAGGGGCAAGTCTTCTTTTTCAACAGCGCGCAGACGAATCCTCTCGCCGTAAATCATTTTATCCACCTCCATTAAGCAACGCTTGAACCGCCTGACGCGGCGACAATTGCCGGGCGACAACTTGATCGACCACTTTTTGATACTTTTGCGCGGACACCGCCTCCTGCCAGCGTTTCACCAACGCAGCTTGTAAGAGCTTATCAAGTTCTTTCCGCAAACGTTCCTGCTCGCGGCGGTATAATTCTCCGCTCTTTTTTAGATAGTTTCGATGTTCCTGGATAGAAGCTGCCAACTGGAGGATTCCGGTGCCATCCAGCGCGACTGTGGACTGAACGGGAGGGAGCCACGTGGATTCTTGTGAAGTGGGTTCCGTTGTTGGAGCTAATGCTGTCTCCGGCTGGTTGTGGTGGTACTCCGCCGGGCGAGGCTGGGCCATCTGCAACATGGTCTGTAAAACCCGGCGGGTGTGCTCCGAGCCGGGGCGGTCAGCCTTGTTGACGACGAGAATGTCGGCAATCTCCAAGATGCCCGCCTTGATCGCCTGGATGTCATCACCCAGGCCAGGGGCCTCAACTACCACGGTGGTATCAGCCAAACGAGCGATGTCCACCTCCGCTTGCCCGGCGCCGACCGTTTCGATCAACACAATCTCGAACCCGGCGGCGTCGAAGGCCTGAACCACCTCCGAGGTAGCCACAGCCAGCCCCCCCAAGGAGCCGCGCGCAGCCATCGAGCGGATGAAAACGCCCGGGTCTCCGGCCAAGTCCCGCATCCGAATCCGGTCGCCCAGCACCGCCCCACCCGAAAACGGGCTAGAAGGGTCCACCGCGACAACAGCAACTCGCTTGGGGCACTGCCCTTCCGGGGGATGGCGATAATAATGCGCCAAGCGATTGACCAGCGAAGATTTTCCCGTCCCCGGCGCACCCGTAACCCCCACAAGATGGGCATTACCGGTATGGACAAAAAGCTCACTCAATAACTCGCGTCCGGTCGGGGTATCATTTTCGATTTCTGAGAGCAATCGCGACAGTGCCAAACGGTCGCCGGCAAGAATTTGATCAACAGAAAGCATCACTAGCTAGAAACATCTTGTCGAACCGAGCGGCGAATATCTTCCACAATCTTTTTGGTCAGTGTCCCCGGCCCATAAACGGCGGTGACGCCGAGTTTTCTGAGTTGATCGACGTCTTCGTCGGGAATAATGCCTCCTAAAAAAACCTGGACGTGGTCTTGCCCATGTGCGGCCAGCAATTCAATCACTCGCGGTGCGAGAGCCATGTGCGCCCCGGACAAAATCGAGAGTCCAACAACATCGACATCTTCTTGCAAAGCGGCCTCGGCGATCATTGCCGGGGTTTGGCGCAGACCGGTGTAAATCACCTCCATGCCTGCATCTCGCAAGGCGCGAGCGACAACTTTTGCGCCGCGATCATGCCCATCCAAACCTGGTTTGGCAATCAGGACGCGTATTTTTCGTTCTGAATTTTGCATCTCACCTCCATGGGACTTGAAATGTTGACTTTGATTATACCGCGTTCCAACATATCGAAATTAACCTTTCAAGAAATTTAGTACGTATTTTCCCCTTACTTGACACAAAAAACCGCCCGTGATACGCTTACATCCGTTAGTTTGCCTGG
The DNA here is from genome assembly GCA_964644835.1 of uncultured Anaerolineales bacterium. GTDB lineage: Bacteria > Chloroflexota > Anaerolineae > Anaerolineales > UBA11858 > JAYELX01. Next base: position 31,217 of record CAZXXW010000010.1, on the reverse strand, counting down.
GCTCTGATGCCCAAAGAAAAAAGTTCGCAGAAATGGAGTTTAAAAAAAATGAATGAACGTATTGTTGGAACCGTGAAATGGTTCAATGCCCACAAGGGCTATGGCTTTATCGGCCGAGATGAGGGCGAAGATGTTTTCGTCCACTACAGCGCCATCCAATCCGAGGGGTACCGCAAATTGGATGAGGGCCAAAGTGTAGAATTCTCCGTCGAAGAAGGCCCCAAGGGTATTCAAGCCACGAACGTGGTTCCCATGTCGTAACAAACAACCAATTATCGCCTACCAACAAAACCGCCTGACGGCGGTTTTGTCATTTAAATGGCAATACACTCACAAAAATATTGCCAACAAGGGTAAAACCAGCGGGGGAAAACGGGAAAATGGCAAAAGGGAAATAAATTTTTATGCTACAATGAAACTGAAAGGAGGCATCAATGCTCACAATAATAGGTGAGCGTGGCCAAGGGCTCCTAGAATACGCCTTAATTCTTGTTTTAGTCGTTATCATTGTGATGATCGTTCTTGTTATTCTAGGACCCGCCGTTGGAAATCTTTACAGCAATGTAATGATAAATATCTAGCGCCAGCCACAATCACCAGCTTCTAACGTTATTACCCTATTTAAACGGGAAGGCTTTTCCTGTTTGATTTAGCGCGCTAAATAACATCAAAACTGGCCAGGTCAAGCGCTGGGGAACCTGATCAGCAACGCCATCCGGCACACGGCCGCGGGCGGCCAGATCGATCTGAAAGCGGAACCCTGCTCCGAGGGAGTCTGTATCTCCGTCCGTGACAACGGAGAGGGAATCCCAGATGAATATCTAGCTCATATTTCGACCGCTTCTGGAAGGGGAATCGTGCCCGAACGCGAACGGACGGCTCCGGCAGCGGCCTCGGTCTGGCCATCGCCCGACAACTGGTCACGCCCCACAGGGGAACCATAGAAGTCGAGAGCAAACTCGGCCAAGGCACCAAATTCACAATCCAATTGCCTGCCTAAATCGCGCTACGATTCAGTCCGAATAGTGTTATGATTAGCAAGTCTGGCTTGATTCGGTTCTTCCAACCGTCGAAAAGGATTTGCTCATGACCGCAAAACTGACTCGAGGCGAGAAATTGATGTACGGCGTGGGGGACATTGGCTTTAGCCTAACCACAACTATCTTGGGTGCATATTTTGCTATCTTCATGACCGACGTGGTCGGTCTCCGGCCGGGGATCGCCGCCATTGCTATTTTCATCGGCAAAAGCTGGGATTATGTCAACGACCCCCTCTTTGGCCACCTTTCCGATCGCACCCGCAGCCGCTGGGGACGGCGGCGACCCTATTTATTATTTGGCGCGCTGCCCATGGCGATCACCTTCACGATGTTGTGGTGGCGTCCGCCCTGGGAAGCTCCTCTAGCGCTGGCAGCCTATTACGCCTTCGCCTATATTTTCTTCGAGGCCGCCAACACGCTCCTGTACATGCCCTATTTTGCCCTCACGCCCGAACTAACATCGGATTATGATGAGCGCACATCCTTGACCACATATAGAATGTTCTTCTCGATCTTGGGCAGTCTGCTCGCATTCACCGTTCCGCTGCTGATCGTGGGAAGCTTTAGCCCCGAAAATGCTTCCAAGGTGGTGACGATGGGATTGACCTTTGGCCTGGTCGCGGCCCTGCCCATGTTGTTGGTCTTCTTCGGCACCAGGGAACGGGAAGCGTTCATGGAACAAGAAAAACCAACCCTGTGGAAATCGCTGAAGGCATCCTGGCGCAACAAGCCTTTCCTGTACGGCTTGGCGATCTTCCTGGCAACGTGGATCTCGGTCGATATTTTGCAGTCCACACTGCTTTTTTACATCAAGTATGTCGTCCAGCGCGAGGCCCAAAACGACGTCATCATGGCGACGATCTTCGTGGTCGCCATGTTCGCCCTGCCGATCTGGGAGTGGGTCGCCCGCCGATGGAGCAAACGACGCTCCTACATCTGGGGAATCGCCTTTCTGGCCGTGGTGTTGATGCTCCTGATCAGCGTCACACCGGAGACCAGCCTGGAGGTGATTCTGACCCTCTGCGCCTTGGCCGGGATCGGCGTTGCCGCCGCTCATGTACTGCCCTGGGCGATCCTGCCGGATGCGATCGAGTGGGATGAATACCAAACTGGAGAGCGGCATGAAGGCATGTTTTACAGCCTGACCACGCTGACGCGCAAAATCGCCTCCTCGGTAGCGCTTCCCCTGGTGCTGCTCTTGCTCGATGCCAGCGGGTATGTGCCCAACGCGCCTCAGCAAAGCCAGGCCGCCTTGTGGGGCATCCGCAGCGTGATCGGCCCGATCCCCGGGCTGATGCTCGTCGCGGGAATCATTTTCGCCAGCCGTTATCCCCTTGACCGGGAGACGTTTGCCCAGGTGGTCGATAAGCTGGCCGCCCGTCGCAGCAGTCGGGGCGCGGATTGAAGGGGTGACAAAATCTGCCACAGATAAATTGGATAAACGCAGATATTTCCCTTACATCAAGCTGGCGTATTGCGGTTCTGTTTCAAACCATCTCCTTCCTACATCTCCAACGCAGGCCATCATCCTATTCATCTATCTGTGGCTCACAAACGAGCAAAAAAAGGAGGCCGTATGACTGACATCACCGTTCGCCGCGTAGAGTCCAAACGAGACCACCACACCTTTCTAACCTTTCCGTGGAAGGTCTACCAAGATGATCCCATCTGGGTGCCGCCCCTGCTGCCGGAGCGGGCCAAGGTTATCGACCCGCAACGGGGGCCTTTCTTTCAGCGCGGCGAGGCCGATTTTTTCATTGCTTATCGGGATGGCGAGCCTGTCGGCACGATCTGCGCCGGGGAAGACCCTCCCACCAACGCCAACCGGGGCAAAAAGGAGTGCATCTTCGGATTCTTTGAATACGTTCAGGATCACGAGGTCTTCCAGGCTTTGATTGAACAAGCCGCAGCATGGGGTCGCGCCCGCGGCCTGGACACACTCTACGGACCTTGGAACCTGGATTACGAAGACAGCTACGGCGTGCTCGTCGAGGGGCGTGATCGTCCCCCCGCGCTGATGTGCGGGCATTCACCCGTCTATTATCAGGATTTCATGACCCGTTACGGATTCGAACCGGCCCGGGCTCAGAATGTGGCGCTGGGAGTCGACTTTGACGATTCCCCCCAATTCAAGCGCCTCACCCGGATCGCCAACCGGGTGCGGGAGAAAGGCCGGGTGACCGTGCGTGAGGCCGACTTCGACAATTGGGAAGCCGAGATCGATAAGCTGCACAAGCTGCTGACACGTTCCCTCGCCCATCTTGACGATCACATTGGCTGGCTGCGGGAAGAGGTGGAGGCCTTGGTGGAACCCTTTCAGCAAATCGCCGACCCGGAATTGATTCTCTTCGCCGACGTCGATGAGGAGACAGTTGGCTTTTTCCCCGGCCTGCCCAACCTGAACGAGATTTTCATCCATGTCAAAGGGCTGCGCTACCCTTGGAACTATCTCCAATTGTTGTGGCGGATGCGCTGGCAACGTATCCAGGGGCTGACGATCAAGAGTGTCCTGGTGCTGCCCGAATATTGGAACACGGGCGTTTCCATCCTGCTCTTCGATGAGCTGGTTTCCCGTGCGGTGGCCAAGGGCTACACCTGGACCGATCTCTCCATCACCGGGGCCGACAACCCCAACTCGATCATCATGGCCGAGCATATGGGCGCCGAGATTTACAAACGCTGGCAGGTTTATCGCTTGGCAATTTAAACGAGACTTCGGAAGTCTGAATAACGGTTATGTTAGAAAAACTACGCATTTTCATCTTGAATATTTTTCGGGTGATCAACGTGTTCTTGATGCTGATCTCGCCCATGGCCCTGCTGATGTTGATCGTCGGGCTGATCATGGGTATCGATTATCATGGACGGTTTCAACGCCAGCTAGCCGCCTTGGAAGAAGTTCCCCGCACCACCACGGCGACAATCGCGAGTTGCTACCTTGATGAACGCTATTGCTACGCGAATTTCACCGATACGACCGGGCTTGAACGGTACGGCAAGCTGGAATGGCGCTATTACGCTGGGAATGTAATCGACAAATTGGAGACACTGGAAAGGGGCGACACCATTTTGGTCCGCTACGCGGATGACGAAGACGAAAAGATACTTATCCTGGTTGAGCATTATGATGCTTTTCCAATCTGGCGGCGTTACATCAGCGATATGGCATGGATTGTCCTGATCAGCTTGTTTATTTTGATCCTCCATCCCGAGGTCATGCTCTATGCCCTGGTGGACGATATGGGTGCTTATTTTGATCGCAAGTGGAAAAGGATGACGAGTTTCGAATGACACTATCGACTATATTGGCTATCTATCTGGGAGTCATCATTGAAGCGCTGTGGTTATGGCAGACCGCGGGCGAAAAATACGCCCCATCCAAACGGAGCAAGTTCAAAGCTCCGGGGACATCCACCACCATGACGGCCATCGGTATTACCGGGACCGTTGGGTTGATCCTGATCGGTATCTCAGAAGCAATTGGCGAAACCACGGTGACCCGTTACCTGCACAGCCAACTTGAAGTTATCTTGATGGGCCTGGCTATGTTTTTCATTCTGATCGTCGGGGCAGTGGGGGGCTGGTTGCTGCCGCGGGTCAACGAATACAACATCGTCGCCGTACTGGCCATCGTCACAGTCAACACAGTCACCAGAGGTTCTCTGACTGACCCGCTCCTCATCACCGCAACAATTGGGCTGCCATTGCTGCTCGCCGCAGCCCTAGCCCTGCAGCAGTCACCACCCAGCCTGGCGAGCAAGCTGCTGCTCTATGTACTCTACGTCGGGGCGCTTATCGTGCTAACCTTCCAAGGCAATATTCTCGAAATGTTTGCGCAAACCCACTTAACCCTGCCGGAGGCGTTCCTGTTTGGAAGCACGTTTACCTTCTTGTCGCTGCACACTCTGTTTGGGGTCAGGTTTTTCGCCATTGCCCTATCGATGCTGATCCCCGGAAACCGCATCTACGCCCAGCCGATGATGAGCAAGCTCTTCCGAGACGAGCAACTCTCCCCGCTGGCTTTCTTTTTCACCCTGGGGGTGATCGTGGCTGCGGTCTTGCTCAATCATCGATTTGCCCTCTTCCCTGAGGATACCTTTGCCGGTGTGATCGTCATCCTGAGTACGCAATTGCTCTTTCGCTCTAAAAGCACATCTGAGATTGTGTAGGGGAGAGAAACCTCCGAGAACCCTTTAGACTTGGAGATTCTATTTTGAGGGGAAAGCCCCATCGTCCAAAACAGTCCAATCACACTACTTCATTCCAAAAAAAGTATGTTTTGTAACCTTTATGATATACTCTTAGAAAGTAGCAGTGATTTTAATCCGACAACTTCGTGGCCTGAACCGTTGCATCAGGGATAGCTTACCAAATAGCTAAGTTGCTTTCACAACCCTCAATGCGAATCAATTGAATCCCAAAAAGCTTCAATGGATAAATCTACTGCGCAAGGTATTGTTTATTGAGCCTCGAGTAGAGTTATCAAATGAACAAGGAAGTCATTCTTGTCGTTGACGATAGTCGCCAGATAACAGATTTTTTGGCAGAATCTGTCCTTCCCTCGATGGGATTCGATACGTTGGTCGCAAATTGTGGCCAAGCCGGCCTAGACATCCTCCGCCAAAAACATCAATCCATCAGTTTGATGATGGTAGATCTCCAAATGCCAGATCTTGGTGGATTGGCATTGTTGCGGAAATCTTCAGAAGAGGGGATTAAGGTGCCCGCGATCTTGATGACTGCGTTCGGTTCTGAAAAAATTGCGGTGGAAGCGTTCCGCCTGGGGGTTCAAGACTACCTCATCAAACCCCTAGATTTGGAAGAATTAAACCAAGCGATCACGCGAGCTTTAGCGGTAACAAGGTTACAACAGGAAAAAACAAAACTTACCAGCCGGTTGCGTCAGCAAGTATCTTGGATGAACACCTTATCCAATGTGGGCCGAAGCGTTACATCGACGTTGGACATCGACACGGTTTTGAGCCGCATCGTCGAAGCTGGGGTTTTTCTGACACAAGCAGATCAGGGGTTTATTGCCTTGCCCGATCCTAAGAGCGACAAACTAATCTTAAGGGCCGTCAAGAATATAAAACAGGAAAAGATTGATACACTTCGCCTGCCCGTGGATGACAGTCTTATTGGCCAAGCGTTGAAGACCAATCAACCGATTAGGAAATCGCGACCCAACAGAGAAAAGCTGTATAAGGTCAGCACCGGATTACTTGTACACGATCTCATACATGTGCCGATCAGCTATCAGGGGAGAATATTAGGTGTGTTATCGGTCAACAACCACAAACAGAATCGCGGTTTTACAGAGAAAGACGAAACCCTACTCAGTTCCTTGGCCGATTACGCCGCGATAGCCATCGAGAATGCCAATTTATTCGCTCAAGCCCAGCAAGAGCTTGAAGAACGAAAACGGATAGCGGCCGAGTTAAAGAAGAGCGAAGAACGCTATGCCTTGGCTGTTCGGGGCTCAAATGATGGTTTATGGGATTGGGATTTGCAATCAGACTACATCTATTATTCCCCGCGCTGGAAAGAAATCCTCGGCTACGAAGAAGATGAAATCGATGCCATACCCGATGAATGGTTTCAGCGCGTAAAACCCGAAGATTTTGAGCAACTAAAGCACGAAATCTCCACCCATCTTCACAGACAAACATCCCATTTTGAAAATGAACACCGTGTATTGCATAAAGATGGCTCTTATCGCTGGGTTCTATGCCGGGGTACCGCCGTATTCAATCAGGATAACAAAGCTATCCGTTTGGCCGGGTCAATCGCAGATGTGACAAATCGAAAAAGAGCCGAGCAACAACTACTCCACGATGCCTTTCACGACTCCCTAACAGAGTTGCCCAATCGACAATTATTTATGGACCGCCTTATTCAAGCAATGGAGAAAACGAGGCGCAAACAAGACTACGGTTTTGCGGTTCTGTTCTTGGATATTGATCATTTCAAAGATGTCAATGATAGCATCGGTCATCAAATTGGTGACATGTTCTTAATCGAAATTGCTAATATCCTTAAAGATGGTTTACGAACCATTGATACCCTGGCCCGCTTTGGGGGAGATGAATTTCTTATCTTGCTTGACGATATTCAAAGCAAAGAGCATGTCACGCGAGTGACCGATTGGATTATGGAAACGTTTTCAACACCTTTTCACATCGCGGGGAATGAGATCAACACATCGGTTAGCATCGGGGTAGTGCTAAGCAATTCAAGCTATGAGAACGCACAGGAAATCATTCGCAACGCCGATATCGCCATGTACGTAGCCAAAGCGAAAGGACGAGGTAGAACGGAGATATTCGACAAATCCATGCGTCAGCGCTTTTTGCAGCGATTACACCTTGAGTCCGACTTGCGAAAAGCGCTCAAAAACAATGAGCTAATTGTTTACTACCAACCTATCGTAACGCTTGGAACTGGCAAGCTGATTGGCTTCGAAGCTTTGGTGCGCTGGCAACATCCAACCAGGGGACTATTGGAACCCATCGAGTTCATAAAACTTGCCGAAGAAACCGGTTTAATTCTAGAAATTGATCATCGGGTACTTTTCGAAGCCTGCCAGCAAATTCAAACCTGGAACGAGAAATACAACCGAGATTTCACCATTAGCGTTAATTTCTCAGGGAAACATATTAGCGATCCAAACCTTTTACCCGCGATTAAAAAAGTAATCGCCAAAACAAAACTGAAACCGCAAAACTTAAAAATCGAAATCACGGAACGCTCAATCGTCGCCCAAAATCAGATCACATCCTCCGCATTCAAGAAGATTCAGAATCTAGGGATTCAAATGCAAATCGATGATTTTGGCATTGGGTATTCATCTCTCGGCTATCTCAATTCTTTGCCGATCAATGCGCTCAAGATCGACCAATCCTTCATCGGTGGCATATGTTCAGGAAGTTCTCACCGTGATATTGTTGAGGCAATCATCTTGTTGACCAAACGGTTCAATGTCGAGGTGATCGCAGAAGGTATTGAAACCAAGGAGCAATTGAGAGAGTTGCAGAACTTGGGTTGTCAAATTGGTCAGGGATTTTTAATCGCTACCCCGATGACAGCCTCCGATGTCGATTTGCTTATCGCCAGAATCGGCCAAATGAACGACCGCCTCATCCCCGCTGATTGAAAGGGATGCTGCCTGCATGCAAACGGCGTCTAAATGCCAAAGCATTTTGGCGACAAATCAGTTTCTTGATGAACTCAGTAAACGACCCCATCAGAAGAAAACCATGATCTTATTCGTCTTGCTCATCATTGTGATTTTCCTCAAATCCATCCATATCGCCGAACAATTGCGCTGGCAAACAGAGATGCGCGCTGAATTAGAAAAAGCGATCTCCGAGGGGAAGATTTCACAACACAAAGCCAAAGAGATCATCTCGCATCCCCAGGCCTACGGCATCACCCAACATGAACTCGATTTCGATTCTTTTTCCCGATCGGAAGAGAGAAGCTGGATCGAACGAGAAGCAGCCCAAAAGGGCTGGCACAAAGTCTCCACGCTCTTCATCATCGCCGCATTGCTTGGCATCTTCCTCGCCATTCTAATTGGCCTGGTACTCTTGATTGTCCACTGGAAACAGATTTACTTACTCTTGGCCGCCTACACCATTATCGGCATCGTTCTGGGCATTGCCGCGTCGGTGGTGCTCATCTTCATTGGAGCGTATATCATCTACCCGCTGGTCCAGATGTTCAAATATTAACGAGAGAAACGCGGTGCAAAACCTAAGAACCTACGGACAGCCGCCTTTCAAATTCGCCCTGATTCATGGCGGGCCGGGCGCCGGTGGAGAAATGGTCCCGGTGGCGCGTCGCCTCGCGCCTCACGGCGGGATTTTGGAGCCGATTCAAACGGCGGTCACCTTGCCAGGCCAAATGGAGGAATTGGAGCAAGTCTTGGAGAGACACGCCGATCTCCCTGTCGCTTTGGTGGGCTATTCCTGGGGTGCCTGGCTCAGCGCTCTCGTCACCGCCAAAGCACCCAACCTGGTTGAGAAACTGATTCTGATCTCCAGTGGGCCATTCGAGCATCAATATGCCCAAAGAATAAAGCCGACTCGTCTGAGTCGGCTCAGTGAAACAGAGGGACGGGAATATCAAAACTTGGTTGACGAACTGACCCACTCGCAAGGTGGCAGCAGCCCTGAGGCGTTGGTCCGGCTCGGGGCTCTTGCCGCCAAAAGCGACACCTACGACCCACTCCCCTCGCTGTTAGAGCAACAGGAATCCCACCTGGGAGCGCCCGATGCCTTTGGCCAGGCCCTGCAACAAGCCCTGGAGATGCGTAAAAACGGGACCCTGCTGGAGCAAGCTGCGCGAATCCGCTGTCCGGTCACGGCCATCCACGGGGGCTACGATCCCCATCCGGTCGAGGGCGTCCAGCGGCCTCTAGCCGCCGCGTTACCCAACTTCCACCTAATTTTGCTTGAGCAATGCGGGCATAAACCCTGGATCGAGCGCCAAGCCAAAGATACATTTTACGACGTTCTCCAAGCGGAACTTTTCTGATTCAGCCGGAATTTCCCCCAAAGACAAACAAATCCCCAATCGATCTTTTGAGATAGTTGTAGCGAATCGCTTCGCCAAACACGTTGGCCACCGAGAGGACTTCCAGCTTGGGATGACACTTCTCATCTGGAATCGGGACCGTGTCGGTGGTGACCACTTTGACGATCTGGGGGATTTCCACCAATTTTTCCAGCGCGCCATGGACGAAAACCCCGTGGGTGCAAGCAACCCAAATTTCGTCAATATCGTGGTCGATCAGTCGCCGGGTTAATTCCAGGGTGGTGCCACCGGTGGCAATCTCATCGTCATAGACCAGCGCTTTGCGATAGCCTTCGACCTGAGCCCCAACAAACCCGCTTAAAGCAACCTCCGTATCCGAGACGCGCTCTTTGTTTCCTGCGGCAAGGGGCAAACCGCCTAAATTTCGAGCAAATCGGGAAGCGGCTTTGGCCGCGCCCATATCGCCGGCAACAACTACCATGTCCGATAAATCTTGCTGGCGGAAATACCTCGACATCACGGGGCGGCTGCTCAAGGGATCAGCGGGCACGGGAAAAAATCCGTGTACCTGGGGTGAGTGAAGCATCATCGTCATCACGTGGGTGGCCCCGGCAGTATGGAGCAGATCGGCGACCAGCCGCGCTGTGATCGAGATGCGCGGTGCGTCTTTCTTGTCGGAACGAGCAAAAGAGAAATAGGGGATAATAGCGTGAATCTCGCGGGCCGAGGCACCTTTAGCAATATCCAGCATCATCAGCAATTCAACCAGATGGTCATTGACCGGCGGGCTCAGCGATTGGATGATGTAAACCCCGCGTGAACGCACGCTGGCGCCAAGCTGGATGAACAAATTGTCGTTGCTAAATCGACGCACGTGGGTTTCATCGAGGGGAACACCGACATATTCGGCTATCGCGGCGGCAAGTCGGGGATGCGAACTGCCACTAAAAAATCGGACATCGGAAGGGTCGAGGGTTTCCATCATCTCTCCTGTTTTCGTTTCTACGCTGCCCAAGCAGGATCACGTTGAAAAGCTGCGATCAAAGCTTGTTTTTCATCATCCGACTGCCAGGAGGCTCGAATGGCCTGGAGAATCAAGGTGCGAATATCTTCCCGGCTGAAGCCCAAAACTTGGACGAGGGCTTGATACTCCTCTGCCAGAGAATTGCCAAACATCATCGGATCGTCGGTGTTGACGCTGACGAGGAGGCCACGCTCGAAATAGCGCCGAATAGGATGGTCAGCCAATGAATCGACCGAGCCAGTGCGCACGTTGGAGATCGGACACATCTCCAGGGGGATGTTGTGTTCGGCGAGATACGCAAGCAGCGCTTCGTCTTCTTCGGCGTGGGTGCCGTGACCGATGCGCTCCACCTTCAGGCTGCGGATCGCGCCCCAGATGCTCTCCGCACCGGCCGCTTCTCCGGCGTGGGCGGTAGTGTGTAACCCCAATTGGCGCGCCCGCTCGAAGATCGGCGCAAATGGTTCAGGAGGATAGGCATCTTCCGACCCGCCCAGACCAATGCCGATCACGCCCAATTCTTTCACTTCGGCGGCCTCCTCCACGGTCCGAGCCGCCCGCTCCGGACCAAAGTCGCGCACAACGTCGGGGATTAAAGCGATCTCGACCTTCGGAACACGATTCAACCCTGTGCGGATAGCTTCTGCCAGCCCCTGGGTCTCGAGGCCGTGACGGGCGAAATCCGGCGGCGAGAAAAAGACCTCGGCATAGCGGATGTTCTGCCGGGCCATGTCCCGGGCGACAGCCTCGGCAATGATGGTGAAATCTTCATAGTGGCGCAAAAAGTTGTTCTTCCAAACCCAGGTATCGATAAAATGCTTGAAATCCCGATAAACAAAGCGCTGTTTCAAGGCTTCCAACGTGGGCACGGAGGGATCGCCGCCATATTTCTGAATCAACTGCCACAGCGCGTCCAAAGGGATCGCCCCCTCGAGATGGAGATGAAGCTCCAATTTGGGGAGATGTTGATACCAACTTAGGGGAGAAGAATCAGGCATAGGTGGGATCCAACTTGATTCCCATCACGGACACGTGACCGAAACAGCTTCATATTGCTCAAACTCCTCACTTTGGGAGTAGTAGCTGACATCGTCCAGCAGGGGATAATCTGTGCCAAAGAAATGATTAAACACCACTCGGTAAGAATTGACCGGCGTGATCTTGCGATAAAGCGATTCGGTCGCCTCAGCATCAGGCAGATAATAAGCGTTCAGGATCGGTAAGAGCATGTCTGCAGCGGTACCATTGGGGCCGTGATCGCCTTGCACGATGATAACCGGTGGTACGGGCGAACGAGCGATAATTTTTTGGACCACGCCTGGCAAAACCGAATCAATGAAGGCAGTGTTATTGCGATATCCTTCAACAAATTCATCGACAGTATGGTGATAATCGTATCTTCCCTCGGGACTGAAGACAAACGGCTCATGGGGAACAAGCAAATGGGCCATGACGAATTTAGGGCTTTCCCGATAAGGAACGCGTTGCAACTCATCGAGAATGTACAACGTCTGACGATAATGCTCCAGGTAGGCGGCGTTTTTAGCGTCCAAGATCATCTCTTCCGGGAGATGCTGCTGGAAATTAGCCAGCAACTGCAACCAGGATTGAAGCCAGGTTGTCTTGATCAACATGACCTCATATTCGTTCAGATTCGTGAAAGGGTAAATATCTTCGTAAATATCGCTATCCGATCTTCTCGAGAGAATCACATCGACACCCAAGTCAATATTGTGAGTGGCACGAGATTCAAAGCCAATCTTGGTGTACCCTAACTGGTCCAACGTTTGATGCAGGACACTGTATTTCCAATCCGGCAAGGTGTTGGGATCATCGAGAAAATCCTGAAGATAATTTAAGTTCAACGTCGATGACAGTGAGTATTCGGTACGCCAATAGTTGGTCTGGCTGCAATCGGCCACGTAGAAGCCTATCTCTTCCAATTCAGCGATAAAGTTCGTATTGTCATATTGAAAACTATCTAGCAAAACATCGGAACGGGTGTGTGCATCCAAAATGAGGTAATAAATATCGGGGAGATTTTCGGGGTCGATGGCAAGCTCATCTCCGGCCAAAGCCGTGACTTGCTGGCGATGGGCCGCGTTGGCCCGCATGCGTTTGAACTCGAAGGTGGCCGCATTGATGAGCACCAAAATCAACAAAGTGAGGCTGGCTACTTGCAAAAATTTGCTCAGGCCTTCGCTTTTCTTCAGCTTGGTCAGGATTCCCCATCCACCCACCAAAAGGAGCAGGAACCAAAGCGCGGTCAAATGGCGATTATGAATCACGTCCGGCCAGTTAGATTCAAAAAAGTTAAAAACGTGCCCGTAACTAAACCAAAGCAGAATCACAAAAAACGTAATGATGCTGGCCTTATGGCTATCTAGAATGAGAAGATTCAAAAAAATGATAAGCGGGAAGACCACGGCCAGTGTGATTTGTACAGAACGAAGAATAGCCGCGTAATGGACGTATTCGATATTGAAGGTATAGAGCGCCAAGATGGGAAAGAGACTAAAGAAAAGCGGGTATAGAAATATCCAAGCGCGTTTGAGAGTTGATTTCATAGTTGAGAACATAGAACGCTAGAGAGTTTGTTTTCTGTGCATCAAATACAGACGCCGTTCTGACCCTTGAATATCTTCCTGCGCATGGATTGTATAGTAACGCTTGAAGGCGGCTTCAAATCCATCCCGGGTGTAGGCGTTAAAAATATCTTCACGGCTGTTCAATAAGCGCTGTACCTGCGAATCTCGCTTGGGAATGAATTCAATCACAAGCCAGGGAGCCAACTCACAGAAATATGCCGCAATTATTTCTAGAGGTAGATTGTTACTAATTGCCAGGTGATGCAAAAGCGCCAAAGCATAGATCATATCGGCATTAGCCCGTTCTGAGAGAGAAGCTCGCTCCTGATTTTGCCAACCAATCCCAGGGCTTGGATTGGTCAAATCAAGCACCAAGGGCAAAAGATTGCTCTCTTTTTCTTTTTTGATATGGCGGTAATTTTTCTCCACCGCGGCAGGATCGATATCAAAGGCGAGGGTTTTAATCCCTTGTTGGCTGGCAATCCGGCTGAAACGCCCGGTATTAGCGCCCAAATCCCAAACAACTTGCGGAGAAGCCTGGCCGGTAAATGTTTCAACCAGTTTGGCTTTCTGAACCATGGATTCATCAGAATAGTTGGTAAACTGATAATAGTCACCCCAATCGGTGTCAGCGGGTTGCCAAGTCAGTTTTTCAATATTCTTTGCCAGGCTATCGATCAATCCCTGAAAAGCCGTCTTGCTCATCTGGCGTTTGGGTTGGGATTCCTTTACATCCGTTCCGGCAAAGCGACGTTGCGCCATGGCGTGAAGGTGGATGTGGGTCAAGAAACCAAAGTTTAGATAGGTTCGTTTGGGCAACAAAGAACTGGCCAGATCAAGGGGAACACCGTCTATATGAAGGCGCAATAATTGGTTCAAACGCACATCTGTCAACGCCATCAGGGCAAGGGGGGCGAGAAAATGCTGGCAAAATTGACGGTAGGCCACCCAGGGCTTCCCCTTCGTATACATCTCGAAAGAAAGCGTATCAATCAAGATAGGGTTACCCGTCTCCAGTTGAAACTGGATGTTGTAGGCACTGCTATCTTTGAGCGACATGCCATACTGCAACGCCCGTTTCTGAATATCGAGCGTCAACAAGGCGGCGTCCTTAAGCTGGCTAAAGCTCCATTCATAGGGATACGAAATAAACTCCAGCACGGAAGGTTGGATCACCCGGTAAGCCTGGTCATCCTGCGCAAAATCTCCTGCTACGTCTTGATGGGGAATGAGCCAATCGCGATCAACCAGGTCGTGATACAACCCCGACTGAAGCAAATGGTCATATTCGGCGCAGTATCGTTGATTAATCTGGCGATATAAAACCCCCTCGCGGCGGAATAAAAATCCACTGGGATCGCGGAAGGAGGCAGGTTGACGAGTTGTATCAGGCATCACCGACATCGTCGAGATCATCATCTTCTTCTGCGGAGGAGCCTTTGAAAAATGCAACTACTTTGCTCCAATAGCCGCGCAAAACAAACCCAGCTCCAACTATGCCGGCAATGATCAATTGCAAAATAAAACTTCCCGAGCCCGGGTCGAGATAAGCAGTATCCCTGCCCAGGATGCTCAACCAAACCGATGCGTTAAAAATACTAGCGAACATATGCGCTTTCCTCTACTCGTTTTTTACGGACGTCCTACAAAACCGGATCGGTGCGTCATTTCGGATCACACCTTACCAAGGTCAGGATGACAAAGCCAAAACCGCTTCAAATGATAGCATAAAAACTATGACGCACAGCCGCACCTTTTCAAACTGAACATTTTGACATATAAAAACAACGAGACCAAAACGGTTCTCAATAGACAAAAAAGGTCAATGCTTAAAAATAGGCAACTTCTTGTAAATGATAAAATTTCCAATCCGATTTTCAACATCAAAACGATTTTGAATGAAGGCTTGGAGTTGAGGGAAATCGGCCAATCTTTCGTCTGTGTGAAACCAAGATTCTTCCTCTAGAACGATAATGGTGACTCGATATCTGATTAAGTCGGAGACAACCCAAGCGTCCAAGGAGGGATCATTAGGTCTGGGATAGGTAAGCCCTCCATGAAACCAAAGAACGGGTTGAGGGGATGGAACACCCACGGTGCCGTACAGAATGGTGAAATCGGGGAAAACAAAGAAGTTTTCATCTTCCATCTCAAGATAAGCAACCAATTGATCAATGTGCTCGGCAGTAATCAGATTGCCAATTCGGGTGGGTTGTCCCCATTTGATCGCTGATAATTTTCCGGTCGAAAGTCGATTAGGAAAGGTCGATTTTTCAAAGATTCCATGTATTTGCCGCGAGAAGGCAACATGGAGACCGTACCATGCCATCGACACGCTTATAACAACCAGACCGATGCAAAATGTTATCGTGATATCTCGTTGAAAGTTTGCCCATTTCTTATTGACCACTTTTTCGTGAGTCCATGCAATCCCTAAGCTCAAAGCTGCAATCAAACCAAGAAAAGGGACTGCATTTTCTGTTTGATTGTTAGAGGTGATCAAGAACAAGTTTTGACCTAAGTAAAGCAAGAAAACAAGCAAAGCAGCTATTAGACGACGCGGTTCGATGACATCTTTCCAAGAGATAAATATCTTCTCAAATAGAATGGACACAAGTGCTACGATGGGAAACAAGATTGTAATGCTGAGAACAGTTTCGTTCTGTGGTTCGACCAACAGAGCCCAAAGCCACTGTCCCAAACTAGAAGGTAAACGCTCGTTTCCGACTTCAGTAGCCGGAATCTCGACAAAGTGCTTCCAAAAAAGAGCCAGATCGGACTGGACAATCAGCCAGGCGCCAAAAAGGAGAAGGGCTACCAGATAACCAAGACAAAAAACGGCCAAATCACGGATGGCATGTCTGACTTCCCCTTGGTTGAGAAGGAAGAAGAGAGACGCACAAATCGGCAGGATAAAAGCACCCGCATTCTGCTTGCTGATGAAGGCGCCAAAGACGAGCAAACCGGCACCAAAGAATAACGTCTGTTTCCAAGTTGCCGGTATGCGCTTGGAGAGCAAACCCCTGACGGTCATGAGCAGTGCTGTCAGCGAGAAGAAAAAAGCGGTCTGTTCAGGCCATGGCGTCCCAAAGGGCGGATAGAACCATACACTTGTCAGGATGCCGGCAAAATAAGACAGCATTTTCGGTTTGGGAAAGAGGATTCGGACCAGAAAAAAACTCTCGGCAGCGACCACTACGTTGATGACGGCAGCGCCACAGATGTATACAAAGTAACTGATTCCAAAGATTTTGAAGAAGATCGCTTGAAGCCAAAACGTCATTGGGCCAAAGGGGATCAAGAAATCTTTGTAAGGGATTTGCCCGGATACTATCCGATAACTACCATCGAAAACGATAGATTGATCGAACGCGAAGAAGCCTCGCCCCCCCGAACGATAGGTGATCAGAAATGCAAAGATGAGAATCCCAATCAGGAAAAGCAGATCAAGTAAATTCTCTACTTTGTTTTCTAAAAAATTTCGATATTGCTTGCAAAGAAATGACAACATCTTATTGCTTCTAGACATGGAAACTTTTTGACCGCAGAAGAGATGATCAATTAGGCCAGGGCAAGATCGACCGCCGCCTGGGTGTGGATGGCAGTGGTGTCGACCAGCGGCACATCGGTATGCTCTTGCTGCACCAACATGACGATCTCGGTGCAACCCTCGATGACGCCTTCGGCGCCGCGCCCTCGCAAACCGGCGATGATCTCGACAAATTTTTGGCGAGATTCCAGTTTGATCTCACCGAGGACCAGTTCCTCGAAGATGACCCGGTGGACGATTTCTCGCTCCGCAGGTGGCGGAATCAGGACACGCAAGCCATGGCGGGATTCCAGCCGTCCGGCGTAAAATTGCTCATCCATGGTGAAATTGGTTCCCAACAACCCGATGGTTTCAATCCCTTCGGCCTTGATCCGCTCGGCGGTGGCATCGGCGATGTGCAGCAGCGGGATGTCGATAGCCGCCTGCACCTGGGGCGCAACCTTGTGCATCGTGTTCGTGCAAATCAACAGGAAATCGGCTCCGGCAGCCTCGACCCGCCGGGCAGCCGCTCCGAGCAGCTCCCCAGCGCGGTCCCAATCGTCACGACGCTGCAAGACCTCGATCTCCTCGAAATCAACGCTGACCATCGCCAAGCGGGCCGAATGGAGGCCGCCTAAGCGCTTTTTGACTTCTTGATTGATCTGGCGGTAATACAAAGTTGTGCTTTCCCAACTCATCCCGCCCAATAATCCAATCGTCTTCATGATCAACTCTCTCTCGTCGTTTGCTTTCGCTTCCAAGTATAGCCGATTTAGTCACTTTGATAAGGCTGTTTTTGGTACAATGGGAAAGCCAAACCAGAAAATCCATTCGCTCTGTCCGCCCTTGGCGAACGCGAAGATAAAAAGGAGTAAATAACGATGACCCAAGAGATCATCTTCAACCTCACCGACGATCAAGAGTCAGTCCTGCAATCTGGCCTTGAGACCCTTGCCGTAGAAAAGATCATCCCCCGCATCTGGGAGCACGACCATACCGTCTGGAAACCGGAACCAACCGAGATCACGAATCGCCTCGATTGGCTGAGGATCACAGCCGAAATGCGCTCCGAAATCCCCCGGATGAAGGCCTTGCGCGAAGAACTCCTCGACGAAGGCTATACCGACGTCCTGCTGCTGGGCATGGGCGGATCCAGCCTGGCACCGGAAGTGTTCGCCCGCACCTTCGACGATGCGGACGGCCTCTCACTCGCCGTGCTCGACAGCACCGATCCCGGGGCGATCTTGGCCCACACCGAATCGCTCGATTTGAGCAAAACCCTATTTGTCGTCGCGACCAAATCGGGCGGCACCGTCGAAACGCTATCCTTTTTCAAATATTGCTACAATCGTGTCGCCGCTGCCCTGGGCCGGGAGCGGGCCGGAGAACACTTCATCGCCGTTACCGACCCCGGCAGCAAGCTTGTCGATCTCGCCGCAGAGCACCATTTCCGCGCCACGCTGACCAACAACCCCAACATCGGCGGGCGTTACTCGGTGCTCTCTTTCTTTGGCTTGTTTGCGGCAACGCTGGTGGGCATCGATATCGCCCAATTGCTCGATCGAGCCCAGGAGATGGCCAACCGCTGCGCTGCCGAGATCGCCGTTGAAAAGAACCCAGCTGCGCGCATCGGCGCCACGATGGGAAAAATGGCCCAGGGAGGCCGGAACAAAATCACCTTTGTGGCTTCCGATTCGATCGCCGATTTTCCCAACTGGGTCGAGCAACTGATCGCTGAGAGTACGGGCAAAGAGGGCGTCGGCATTCTGCCCGTCGTCGGAGAGTCGCTCGGCGAGCCAAAAGTGTATGGCGATGACCGCATTTTCGTCTACTTACAAGTCAATGGCGATGACACCCATCTCGAGGCGCTGGATGCGCTCCACCAGGCCGGGCATCCCCTGATTCGCTGCCAATTGAGGGACCGCTACGACCTCGGCGGCCAATACTTCCTCTGGGAATTGGCCACGGCCATAGCCGGATATTTTCTAGAGATCAACCCCTTCAACCAGCCCAACGTGGAGAGCGCCAAAGTACGCGCCAAGGAGATGGTCAGCGCCTACAAACATAACGGCTCCCTGCCGGAGGGAGAATCCACGCCTCCAAGCGGAGAAGCGCTGGACTCCTTCGTAGCTGATACCGTTGCCCGCAGCGGATACATTGCCTTGCAGGCCTACGTGCAGCCCACCGCCGAGGTCGAGGCCGCCCTACAGCAGATCCGCCTGACGCTGCGCGACCGTTACAAGATGGCAACCACCCTGGGGTTCGGCCCGAGATTCCTGCATTCCACCGGGCAGTTGCACAAAGGGGATAGCGGCGAGGGCGTCTTCGTCCAATTCGTCTCCACAGCGCCACAGGACGTTGCCATCCCCGACCAAGCCAGGGAGCTTGATTCCAGCATCAGTTTCGATACGCTCAAAAAAGCGCAGGCCCTGGGGGATGCACAGGCCTTGCGCGATGCCGGTCGCCGGGTGATCAGCTTTCCCCTGGGAAAAGACGTTTTGACAGCCCTTGAAACCATCTCCAGAGAACTAGACTAAACGATGTCAATCATCAAGACTTGCGCCACACCCGAAGATTTGGCTATGACCGCGGCCGAGCACATTGTCACCGTCGCAGCCGAAGCAATCGATGATCACGATTATTTCACCATCGCCCTGACCGGTGGCTCGACGCCGCGGGGGACGTACGAAACCCTGGCGACGATCGAGTTTGCCCAGCGGATGGATTGGGAACGCGCCCATATCTTTTGGAGCGATGAGCGCGCCGTGCCCCCCGATCACAAAGAGAGCAATTATCGAATGGCCTATGAAAGCATGCTCAAGCCCCTGGCCATCCCGGAGGAGAACATCCACCGGGTGCTCAGCGAACTTGAACCCGAACGAGCCGCCCTGCATTACCAGGACACCCTGACAGAATTTTTCTCCCAGGAACCGGCCCGTTTCGATCTCATCTTGTTAGGGCTGGGCACCGATGGGCACACCGCTTCACTTTTTCCGGGCACAGAAGCGATTCACGAGAAAAAGGAAACGGTCGTCGCCCATTATGTAGAGAAAATGGAGAGTTGGCGGATCACCTTTACCCCCAAATTGATCAACGCGGCCCTGAACGTCACCTTCTTGGTTTCAGGCCAACGCAAAGCCACAGTACTGAGACAGGTCTTGTCTGGGCGTTATCAACCCGAGAATCTCCCCGCCCAAATCGTCCGCCCCAATAACGGCATCTTGCGCTGGATTGTGGACGCCGAGGCCGCGGATTTGCTCTGAGAGGCGAAAGACTGCCGAAGTCTCGCGAGACTTCGGCAGTCTTTTTGCTTTAGGGGGAACGTTAGGCGATAACTTGTCGAGAATCCCGCTGGTGGATGAAGAACATCCAGTAAAAAATCACCGCGAGGGCATACAACGAAATGGCGATGGCGAAGGGAGGCCCAAAACCGTACGAAACCTGAAGATAACCGCTCACCGTAGGGCTGAAGGCGCGCCCGAAACTCATCACCAAGCTGACCAGACTGGCAACCGTCGACCGGGCCGAGGCCTCGACCTGTTCCATCACGAAGGTCTGGTAAATGGGGTTGCTCATGTTCATCAGCGTCAAGCGGGCGTAATATCCTGCGGCGCTGAGCAAGAAAACGGGGGCAAATCCCAACATGATCATGAACGGAATCGACAAGCCCTGGGTGAGCACGACCAACTTGATTTTGCCGAGTCGGTCAGCGATGGGCGGTGCGATGATCAAGCCGATTCCCATGGCCAACGATCCCCAGGCGAAGAGGGTGCCAATCACCGGATCAGGCTGGTTATGCACCTGTCGAAAGAACACATTCATGAAGGGCATGAAAAAGCCCGCTCCCACCGAGATCAACAACATGGGGCCAAGCAGCTTGGCCATCAATTTAGGCTCTTTGCGCATGAACGTAAAAGGGCTGAATTTGGCGGTTTGTTCCACGCTGGTACCCTTGGCGGGCTTCAGGAAAATCAAAGGAATGAAGCCGATCACGGCGGCCGCGGAGACAGCCAACAAGGCCAAGGCGTAGGCTTCGCTGGCCGTTGGCTCGCTGTTCCGAATCTGGCCAGCCCAGGTGGGCAAATAACCTCCCAACCAACTGCCCACAAATACCGAACCCATGCGCAGGCCAGAGCTGAAACTGAACAGATAGGTTCTCTCTTCTTCTCCGCTGTTATTCATCAAAAAAGGTGCCTGAGCAACGGCGGAAATGCAGCGGGTGATGCCAAAGCCAACGTTCATCAGATAAAAAATCGCCTTGTAAGGCCAGAGGGCCATAGCAGCAACAGCCGACCCAAATAACAGGCTGCGTGCGGCTAATGCTCTTCTGCGCCCGATGATATCGATCAGGTAACCCATCGGCAATGCGATCAACAGCGCGGTAGCCTGGCTGGTGGTCAATAATTTGCCCAGCAAGGCTTCGTCGTAGCCAAGACTGAGCACAAAGAAATTGAACAACAACCGATAGATACCGGTCGCTGTGCCGGTCATCACCACACTGAGCAGATAAAGACGGGCGTTAGGCCGGAACATGCGCAACCGCTGAACATATTCCCGCAAGGTGGCGCCTGTCTTTTGAAGAAGGGTTACAGCCATCAAACCCCCTCGGCCGGTTTCGCCAAGGCGGTTTCTGGCGTTTTTCGGTTTCGCCAGAAAAAGGCCCAGTACATGGTGATGGCGATGATGTAAAGCCCGATCGTGCCCAGAAAGGGCGGTCCGAAGCCGTAGCGCACCTGGAGCGCGCCGCTGACGGTCGGACTGAAAGCCCAGCCAAAGCTCCAGGCCATGCTGGTCAGGCTGGCGACTGTGGCGCGCCCTTTCGCATCGACGCGCTCCATCACGAAGGTCTGATAAATCGGCGTGCTCATGTTCATCAGCGTCAGGCGGATGTAATAAGCCCCCGCGCTGAGCCAGAACCAGGGCGAAAAGCCCAGCAGAATCAGGAACGGGACCGACAATCCCTGGGAGATGACCACAACCTGAATCTTGCCCAAGCGGTCGGCCAGGGCAGGCGCAATGAGCAGGCCAATGCCCATCGCCAGCGATCCCCAGGCGAAGAGCGTGCCAATCACGGGGTCGGGCTGGCTGTGCACCTGGCGGAAGAACACGTTCATGAACGGCATCACCAACCCGGCGCCGATCGAGGTGATCAGAGTCGGGCCAACAAGTTTGCCGAGCAAATCGGGATGTTCACGGGCATAATTTATCGGCGCAAAGATGGAACGCTGGTCGGCTTCAAGCCGTTGACGGCGCAACATGATCAGAGGCACCGCCGAGAGAAGAAACGTGATTCCAACCACAACGAGGGAAGCGCCGTAGGCGCTGCTATCGGTGGCGGGAACGTTGTTCCACAAGCCCATCCAGGTGGGCAGATATCCCCCAACCCAGTTACCCGCAAAGGCAGAGAGCATCTGCAAACCGTTGCCGAAGCTGAACAGGTACGTGCGCTCCTCCTCGCCGCTGTTTTCCATCAAAAATGGCGACATCGTGATTCCCCACAAGCTTTGACCTACCCCCGAAAGAATGTTCATCGCATAGAACATCGGTGCGGTGGGGACCAGCACCATCCCGAACAGGGAGACAGCGGTGAACACGTTGCCCAGCACCAGGGAGTATTTTCGCCCCAGCAGATCGGCCAGATAGCCCATCGGCAAGGCGACAAGCAAGGCAGTCAAGCTGTTGGTCGTGATTAAGCGGCCCAAGAGGGCCTCGTCGTAGCCCAGGCTGAGAATATAGAAATTACGCAATAAGTGGAAAATACCCATGGCCAGCCCGGTGATGATCACGTTGACCAGGTAAAGCCGGGCATTGCGCCGAAATTTTTTCACGTTGGAGAGATAGTCTCGCAGGGTTTTAAGTGTTGAAATTTGCCAATTACGAATCATGATTTTCTCTGGAAATCTCTTCTGCTGAAAGTTGTAAAAAGTCTTCTAAGGTTGAAAGCATCGCCCCAATCGCTTCAGGACGGGTGGCGTAGAATTTGCGATTTTCATCTGCCAAGGTCAAATAGACCAGGCCCGAAAGCCGCAGCAGGTTGAGGTGGTGGGTCACGGTGGGGGCGCGCAGCCGCAGCCGCCGGGCCAACTGGGCGGGCGACATCGTCTCCTCGGAGAGATAGCGCAAGATGCGCAACCGGGTGGGGTCGGCCAGGGTTTTGAGCGTCCGCAGCATGCCGTCGGGAACCTGTTCGCCCGGAACCAGCGAAACGTCCTCGGGGCGGCCTCCGAAGAGAAAGACGCCGTGATCTTCTGTGGTCACATGGACAACCAGCGGCGTGATCCAATAGGATGGGACCAATAGCAGTGCGGGATCCTCCAGCCCTCCTTCGAAGCGCACGCCCCGAGAAATCTGTTCGATCAGGTCTTCAAAAGCCAGCGTTTCGGCAAGCTGGCGTGTCGCTGCCACGGCTGCTTCTAACGCAGGCCGGATGCGTTCTTCTTCCTCGGCAAAAAACGCATCCCGATAAGCTTGCAAGGCGGCCAGATAGCGCTCTCCAAAATCTTCTGGCTGGGACCAGGTGGTCAACATCTGCTCCAGAACCTTGGAACGGGGAGGCGTTTTATGCAGGCGATAGGCCTCACGGAGGGATTCCACCTCTGTGGATGACCACGTCCCGCGCCGGGCTACCGCCTGGAAGATTTCCAACGCTTCCGCCGGAATCTCGGAACCGCGCCCCAAGGTGGGTAAGCGTTGTTGTGGCGGAATCTGTCCCAAAGCCCACAACGCCGCGGCGCTATCCTTCGGCTCCGGCAGGGTTTGCAGCCATCCCAACGGAAAGCGGAGCGTCTCTTGGGCTTCTTCCAGGGTTTGACGCGCTCCCCCGGGCAGGCGCGAGCGCACCCCCGCCGCCCAAGAAGGACGAAGGCCAAACGTGCTGGGTTCGTGCAGCACATGCAAGCTGATGAAGAGATCGTAGCAGGTGCCACAATCCCAAGTTAATCTCGGTGCAGTCATTAGATGCTCATCTAAATTAGATATTTATCTAAACGAGTGGCATTCTAATTGTTTTGGAGCCAAACGTCAACCTCACCCTAGAATCAAAAAATCCCGGCACTTGTGAACGCCAGGATGGGTATTTTGGCTAATCTATCTTCAAAGAGGCTTTCATTCCACCACCAAAGGAGTCACATAGACTTCGAGCACATCCCGGCTGATCGGTCCGAACCAGGCCAGCCGAACGGTCCCCTCCCGGTCGATGACATAGGAGCTGGGCAAATGGTTGCTCTTGAAAGCCCTGTAAACTTCTTTTTGGTGATCAAGCCACAAGGGAAAGTTGAGGTCCATTCTTTGGCGAAACGCGCTGATCTGCGTGGCAGACTCCTCAGCGTTGATACCGACGACGACAAACCCCTCTTCCCGATACATCTGGTAGTAGGCCTCATATTCGGGCATCTCGGCTTCACAACCGGGGCACCAAGTCGTCCAGATATTCACGAGAACGACTTTGTTGGCATGGTCTTCCAGCGAAACAGCTTGGCCATCCAAGTTGGTCAATGCCAAATTTGGCGACGGGTAGGAAACCTGTTCCGGGATCACCGAGACAATCCGGCGAGAGCCATATTGGATATACGACACCGTTGGAGTCGGTTCTCCGCTGGTAGGTGAAAAAGCTCTGGGAATCAAGGTCACCAGGGCAATGAAAATCAATACTGCCGCCAAGCTGAAAAGAAGATACCGCCAAATCAGCGATTTCTTCTTCCACTGCTCGTCGTAGTTGTAGTTTTCGTTTTCCGACATCATGTCTCCTCTTTTAATTTTATCAGATAGTTGACGCCACAGAGGAGACGAAGCAATAGCGTCACAATGATGGATTGGCAGATTTCACCGACCCGAATACGCGAACGCTTCAGCGAATCAGTTTCTGCGCTGGCGCGGATCCAACCCGAGAAGTTTGTCGATTTTAGGTCGGTCGAATCCGACAACGATTTTGCCGCCGATATCGATCACCGGGACACCTTGTTGGCCGCTGCGGCGTTTGATGTCGCGGGCTGCTGCTTGGTCACGGGAAATATCGATCTCCTTGAAACGAACATCTTGCTTTCGTAAATAGCGTTTCGCCGTTTTACAATAAGAACAAGTTGGAGTAGTGAACAGAAGCACGCGGGGTTGTCTTTTTTTCTCTCTTGCCATGTTTTTTCCTCCTCGCTATGCGGCAACAGTTACCAGTTTTTGTAGTTCTTGGACCAGCATCCCTTCGGGAACACCGCCGAGCACACTACCGGCGCCATGGTTGACAATTGTGTTGGGAACGCCGCTGATATTGTATTTTTGGGACAGCTCGGGAAATTCGGTTGCTTCGACCATTTCAGCTTGGATCAGGTCGCTTTCCATCGCCATCTGGTGAGCGGTCAAAACAGCGCGGGGACAGTGGGGGCACGTTGGTGTTACGAAAACCTGCAAGTGGAGCGGTTCCGTCAAGGTTCCGATGAATTGGCGCGTCTTTTCATGCAAGCCGGAATCCCGGCTGGAAATCCGGACGATATCATTGACCAGGGAACCGAATTCATGCCCGGAGGGAATACCGGCATAGCGGATACCATAATCTCGGATTTCGGTTCCATTGCGGGCGGCCAAAACAACGGTAGGTGTCTTGTCGACGTTGTATCGCGCCGCTACATCGGCATCCTCTTGCAAATCATAGATTTGAAGGTCGATTTCATCCGCTAAATCGGCTACTTCCTGAATCAACCGGCGGGTGTCGTCACAGTAGGAACATTCCTCTTGCTCGAAAAAAAGAATCCTGACAGGTTCTTGCAGGTTGTTAAAAAGATCTTCAATTTGTTGGCGAATTTCTTCATTAATAAAATCTGACATATGTTCTCCTATTTTCAGTTATCGGTTCATGGTCCAACCAGAAATTTTTCTGGCGGACCCGGTTAGTTAGGTCAGGGATGCCCGTGACATGGGGATGTCACGGGCATCCGAGAAAGGGAGGAGGATGTAAAAAAAGTGTTACTGCTTTGTCTTCACGTTGAGTAAAGCGTACAAGGGGCAAAAACCGACAATGCCCGTGATCAACGGGATCAAGCCGATGATGCCAAAGATGAAATGCCAGCTTCCGAAAAAGCCCAGGTAAATCAAGATTCCACCTAACACGACACGGATGATGCGGTCGAGAACGCCTTCGTTCACTTTCATGGTTTTGTCTCCTTAACTTTCGATTTGTTTTTGTCGCTTTCAATAGTTATGATGCGGTGAGAGTAAAAAAGGTTACATCGATTCGGAAACGAGTTGCGGCACATGGAAAAAAACGAGGATGATGAATCAATTTGGGTATATTTTAAGCTAACGGCTATCTCGCCCGTGCTATAATCGCAACAGGCTTTTTTCGTAATTTCATTCAATAATTGATCCCAGCAAGAAACGACCTATGTCCTTCGTCCATCTCCACGTCCACACCGAATACTCGATTCTGGATGGTTTCAGCAACATCGACAAATTGGTTCAACGCGCCAAGGAGATGGACATGCCCGCCGTCGCGATCACCGATCACGGCACCATGTTTGGGGTGATCGATTTCTACAACGCGGCCAAAAAAGCGGGCATCAAGCCGATCATCGGGGTGGAAAGTTATCTCGCCGCGCGAGGAATGCACGACCGCGTTGCCAAGTACGACAAAAAATCCAGCCACCTGATGCTCCTGGCGGAAAATGAGACCGGGTACAAGAATCTGCTCAAAATTGCCTCGGCAAGCCAATTGGAAGGCTTCTATTATTACCCGCGCATTGATCACGAGTTCCTGGCCGATCATGCTGAGGGAATCATCTGCACCTCCGGCTGCATGGCATCCGAAATTCCACGCGCCATCCTGCGGGGGGACGAAGAAGCGGTCTATAAAAAGCTGGATTGGTATTACGATGTTTTCGGGCCGGACAACTTTTTCCTCGAACTTCAGCAGCATGAAATCCCCGAACTGGATACGATCAACAAAACCTTGCTGGAGATGGGCAAACGCTACAATGCCCGCTACGTGGCCACCAACGATGTTCACTACATCGATCCCGAGGATGCCGAATTGCAAGATATTTTGCTCGCCGTTCAAACCGGCAAGCTGCTCTCCGACCCAGATCGGATGCGGATGACCGACGGCACCTATTACCTGCGCTCGCCAGAGGAGATGGCCCGTCTCTTCGCCGAGGTACCCGAAGCGATCAGCAACACGGTGGCAATCGCCGAGCGCTGCGAGTTGGATCTGGGTTTCAAAGGGTACCGCCTGCCCAACTTCAAGGTGCCCGGGGAACATGATGCGGAATCTTACCTGCGGGAATTGTGCGAGAAAGGGCTGCGTAATCGTTATGGGTCTCGCGCCGACGACGCTGAAGTGCGTGAGCGCCTGGAATACGAGCTGGGCATCATCCACGAGATGGGCTTCGATGCCTATTTCTTGATCGTGTGGGATTTATGCCAATATGCCCAAGATCACGGCATCTGGTACAACGCTCGCGGCTCGGCGGCCGGCTCGATTGTGGCCTACACGCTGGAGATCACGATGGTCGATCCCTTGGAACATGGTCTGATCTTCGAGCGTTTTCTCAACCCCGGCCGCGTCTCGATGCCAGACATCGATCTTGACTTCCCCGACGACCGCCGCGAAGAGTTGATGATTTACTGCGCTGAAAAGTACGGCAGCGACAAAGTCGCCCAGATCATCACCTTTGGGACGATGAAAGCGCGCGCCGCCATCCGAGATGTCGGGCGGGTCAAAGACATTCCCATCTCTGAAGTGGATAGAATCGCCAAGATGATCCCCGCCGTGCCGGGAAAAGATGTCTCCATCGGGGAGGCTCTTGAAAAAATCCCCGAACTGAAACAGGCCTACCAATCGGCCGAGTACGTGCGCGATCTGGTGGACACCGCTCAGGGCATGGAGGGCGTCACCCGCAACGCCGGAACCCACGCCGCGGGTGTCGTCGTCACCGACAAGCCGGTGATCGAGTATGTCCCCTTGCACCGGCCCACGGGCAGCGCCAAGGACAGCCCGATTCAATCCGTGACACAATTCGAGATGTCCATCATCGAGCAATTGGGCTTGCTCAAGGTCGACTTCCTCGGTCTTTCGACGCTGACCGTGATGACGCGGGCCTGCAACCTGATCGAAAAACGCCATGGAATCAGCTTTGACCTTGAAACCATTCCCCTCGATGACCCTGAATCCTACGACCTGCTGGGGCGCGGCGAGACCGTCGGCGTCTTCCAGGTAGAGAGCGCCGGGATGCGCCGCTACCTGTCGGAAATGAAGCCCGAGCGCCTCGACCATGTCATCGCAATGATCTCGCTCTACCGCCCCGGGCCGATCGAATTCATCCCCTCCTACATTGCCCGCATGCAAGGCAAAGAAGAGATTACCTACGACCACCCAAAGCTGGAGCCAATCTTCAAGGAGACCTACGGCATCGCCGTCTATCAGGAGCAAATCATGCGCGCCGCCGTAGACCTGGCCGGTTACACGGCCTCCGACGCCGACTACCTGCGCAAGGCAATCGCCAAAAAACAGGAAGATAAACTCAAAAAGCACCAAGAACAATTCGTCGAAGGCGCCGTAGAAAACGGGATCGAACGATCTACCGCTGAGGGCATCTTCGAAAACTGGAAAGAATTTGCTCGCTATGGCTTCAACAAAAGTCACGGCGCTGATTACGCCGTCATCGCCGTGCAAACGGCCTATCTCAAGGCCCATTATCCCGTCGAGTACATGACCGCGCTGCTCTCGGTGTTCTTGTCCAACAGCGACAAAGTTGCCGCCTACATCGCCGATTGCCGCCGGATGGACATCGAAATTCTTCCCCCCGATATCAACACCAGCGAATGGGATTTCACCATCGAGGGCCAGGGCGAGGATGCCGCCATCCGCTTTGGGCTTGGCGCGGTCAAAAATGTCGGCCAAGACCCGATCGAGATTCTCGTCTCGGCGCGCGGCGACAAACCGTTTACAGACCTGAACGATTTTGTTCAACGGGCCGATCTACGCAAGATCGGCAAGCGTTCGCTCGAATGCCTGATCAAGGTTGGCGCGCTTGACAGCCTTGGGCCGCGTCCGGCGCTGCTCAACCTGCTTGACCGTCTCGTCTCGATCAGTTCAACCTATTTCGAGGCCGCCGATGTCGGCCAAATGACCATGTTCGGGGCGCAAACCGGTCTGGCCGAAACGATCGAATTACCCCCCACCAGCCGAGAGATCAACCGCCGCGAACAACTCGACTGGGAACGGGAATTGATCGGCGTCTATATCTCCGACCACCCTCTCAGCCCGGTTTTGGATGCGATCAACCAGAACGTCTCCTATCATTCCACCGAGCTTGTCGAAGCGGAGCATAACGAATATGTGCGCGTTGCCGGGATTGTCACCAATGTGCGCCCTTACACCACAAAAAACGGCAAAGCGATGGCCTTCGTCACCATCGAGGATATGCAGGGCAGCATCGATCTGGTCGTCTTTCCGAGAACCTGGGGACGTTACCGCGAACTGCTCGATTTCGACAATATCGTCCTTGTCTCCGGCAAAGTGGATAGCCAGGGAAACGAGCCCAAGATTCTGGTCGATCGAGTGACCACCGAACTGAAACACGTCTCCCCCCTGGAGGATTCAGCCGCGCCCCAGCCTCGAAAAACGCGGCCGCCCTCGAAGCGGGCTCCCGCACCTGAACCTGATCCCGTTCCCGAGCCAGACGAGGCCCCACCCGCCTCCCCATCCGAGCAAATCGCCGAGGAGCCACAGCCTTACAACAACGCGCCGCCGCCGCCGGAGGCCTTCCCACCCGATTGGGAAAAGCTCCACGCTGAGGCCCCGGAAACAGAACCAGCCACAACAGAGGAACTACCGGCGAGTGAGCCCGATGCTCCAGAGCGGCAACAACGCGAAGAAACCGTCCCTGCGAAAACAGATTCATCCCTGCAAGAAGTCGAAGGGGGAGAAATCCCACCGAAAAAAGAAGAAATCGTCATCGCCGATGTGCTCTCGAAGCTGAACGCCTTCCCGCCCGGGGAAGAAGAGAGCGATAAAGCCCGGATGCTGACGGTGATTTTGCGCCCGACCGGGGACAAGGTGCGCGATAATCTGCTGATGCGGCGAATTTTTGGTGAATTGATCCGCCGCCCGGGCAACGATCACTTTGCTTTCCATATTTTTGAGGGCCGGCGCGGTTATTTGCTTGATTTTCCCAATTACACCACCCGGCTTGATCCTGAAGTGATCGCCGCGCTGCGCACTCTTGTCGGCACAGAAAACGTGCGCGTCGAGCCGATTACCTATCAGTGAGACAATACGCTGGTTGAATCTCGTTTTAGCTGCCAAAAAAAACAAACGGCTTCTCCCTTACATCCGAGCGGGAAAAGCCGTTTTTGGGGTAGAATATGCTCTAGAGACCAATCATTTTTGTCCCCAGGCCAACGAGATGAACTTCGATTTCCTCAAAAAAAACAGAGAACTTGATGCCTGGCGGGCAGCCTGTCGATAAAAGGAGAAAAAGATGAATCGAAAACAAACGTTGTTGACTGTTTTGGTTGTACTTTTGCTCGCCAGTTTGGCCTGTTCGCTGGTCGGCTCCGTTGAGGAAACCATCGCTGAAGAGGTTGCCCCCGAAGCCGAAAGCGACAAGCCCGTCGAGGATGAAGAGGAAGCCGCCCCTACCGAGGAAGAAACCGAAGCGGAAGAAATGGAAGAAGCCGAATCTGTCGAAGAAGAGCAACCAGAAGAAGATGCCGCTCTCGCCGAAGAGGGGCCAACCGAGTACGACACCGAATTTCCCCTCCCGGAGACGGTAGAAAATTTCACCGCCGTTGGAGATACAGGTATCAATTTTGCCACCGATCTGAGCATCGAAGAAGCGGTTGCATTCTATCGCCAGGAGTTTGAAGATGCAGGGCTGACCGAGCGATCGATCAACACGGCGATTACCGATACAACGTTCAGTATCGTGTTCGACGGACACGAAAGCGGCCAGGCCATCATCGTTCAGGGGGTCGATCTGGGCAATGGTAGCACCAACATCAACATCCGGTTTGAGGACGTTTAACCAAGAGGAGGTTCTATGGTAAGCAAGGACTTGATTGAAATTTTACGTTGTCCTGCTTGTGTGCAGGAAGAAGAGGGAGAATTAGAATATTACAAAGAATCGTGGTTCATCTGTCACGATTGCGGGCGCAAGTACCCCATCCGGGAGGATATCCCCGTGATGCTCATCGACGAGGGGGATAAATGGGTTGACACCCCCAAAGAGGATTTGCCCATCCCACCACCATCAGATTAACGAGGAAGAAAAAATCCGGCAAATTAGCTTAACAGAGATGATGTCTGTAATACTTCTGCAGACATTATCTCTTTTTTTACTCATCATCTAATGTGAGCAGACGAACATCTTCGAGATCTTTTTCCCGCCCTGCTGTACGCTTCGAGGCAATAAGATCGTCTTTAGAAACCACGAAAAACTCTTGCCCTTGATAATCCATTATCACCCGATTTTTCCAAGCATCTTCAAACTGAATTCCTGGCGTCGAAGTTTGGA
>CAZXXW010000009.1:0-41500 GCA_964644835.1 uncultured Anaerolineales bacterium | reverse complement strand
GTTATCCCTATTTTGCAAAAGGTTCAAGAGGAATATACCTATCTTCCTGAACATCTTATGAAGGAAATAGCTGACTTTACGCACGTTCCCGAAAGTGATATCTATGGGGTAGCTACTTTCTATGCTCAATTTCGGTTTAGTCCAAGAGGTGAAAAAGTTGTTTCGGTATGTCGGGGTACAGCATGCCACGTTCGCGGGGCGCCAGCTATTTTCGAAGAGATAACCAACCAATTGGGTCTTGAAGGCGAGGGAACCACGGAGGATCAAAAATATACGGTAGAAACTGTGGCTTGTGTTGGATGTTGCGCCTTGGCCCCCGTTATTACGATCAATGAGGAAGTGCACGGCAATTTGACCAAGAACGAAGTGCGCAAACTCTTGAAAGAAGAAGGGAAAAATAATGGAAGAAAATAAGCGTACTATTCTTATTTGTAGAGGGACTGGTTGTGAGTCTTCGAAATCGCCCCAAATCCAGGCGGCGCTCGAAGAAGAGCTTCAAGATTTCGATGTTGAAGTTAAATTCACAGGCTGTCATGGTATGTGTCAGCAGGGACCCATTGTGGTCGTCGAGCCGGAAGACATTTTTTACGCTCATGTCAAGCTCAAGGATGTCCCTGAGATTGTGGAGTCGCACATCAAAAACGGTGAAGTTGTTGAGCGTTTGGTCTATCAAGAACCTGCGACCAAGGAAAAGATTCCCACCTATCACGAAATACCGTTTTATAAACGACAAAAACGTTTGGTCTTACGCAATTGTGGGCAAATCGATCCTGAAAACATCGATGATGCCATTGCCCGTGGAGGCTATGTGGCCTTGGGCGAAGCTCTGGAAATGGACCCCGTCGAAATCGTCGCTGAGGTTAAAGACTCGGGCTTGCGCGGACGGGGCGGCGGCGGATTTCCAACCGGTTTGAAATGGCAGTTTTGCCAGGATGCAGATGGGGATGAAAAATATGTCCTTTGCAACGCTGACGAAGGCGATCCAGGCGCTTTCATGGATCGCTCCGTGTTGGAGGGTGACCCTCACGCCGTATTAGAGGGTATGATCATCGCCGGATTTGCGATCGGTGCCAAGCAAGGTTACATTTATTGCCGCGCCGAATATCCTCTGGCGATTAAGCGCCTCCAAATTGCCATCGACCAGGCCAGGGAACATGGCTATCTTGGCGAGGACATTTTGGGTAGTGGATTTGATTTCGATATCGACATCTTCCATGGCGCCGGTGCTTTTGTTTGCGGCGAGGAGACTGCTTTGATTACTTCCATCGAAGGCAATCGCGGCATGCCCCGCAACCGGCCTCCATATCCGGCAAACGAAGGGCTTTACGGCAACCCCACCTTGCTCAATAACGTGAAAACCTATGCCAACATCCCTCTGATCATCAAAAATGGATCGGAATGGTTTGCTGACATCGGCACAGAGAGCAGCAAGGGAACGGCTGTTTTTGCCCTTACCGGCAAGATCGCCAACAGCGGCTTGATCGAAGTTCCTATGGGTGTGACCCTTCGGGAAATTATTTATGACATTGGTGGCGGCATCTTGGGTGGCAAAGAGTTCAAGGCCGTTCAGACCGGCGGACCTTCGGGCGGATGTTTACCCGAGTCGTTCTTGGATACGCCGGTAGATTATGACTCTCTGATCGAAGCTGGCTCCATGATGGGTTCCGGTGGTATGGTTGTGATGGACGAAGATACCTGCATGGTCGACGTCGCTCGGTATTTCTTGGACTTCACTGAGAAGGAATCCTGCGGAAAGTGCGTCCCCTGTCGAATCGGGACTAAGCAGATGCTCACCATTTTGGAAGACATCGTTGAGGGACGCGGCAGGCCTGGGGACATAGAACGTCTCGAAGAGCTGGCCCACGGTGTCAAAAGCGGATCCCTCTGCGGGTTGGGCCAGACAGCTCCCAACCCCGTTTTGACGACAATCCGTTATTTCAGGGACGAATATGAGGCCCATATCTATGACCACGCCTGTCCGGCGAAGCAATGCAAGGAATTCATCTCCTACCATATCCTGGATTCCTGCGTTGGTTGTGGATTATGCCGTCGCAATTGTTCCGTCGATGCGATCATCGGAGAGCAGAAAGAAGTTCACCGCATCGATCAAGACCTGTGTATCAAATGTGGGGTATGTTACGAAGTCTGCCCCCCGAAGGTCTTCTCGGTTGAAATTCGCACGGGAGAAGAAGTAGCAGAACCTGAACCGGTTGCGTAAGTAGCAACTGGATAGAAATGGAGAATCTTTTATGAGTAAACAATTCGAATTCACCATTGATGGGCAAACCGTTGTCGCCGAAGAGGGGATGTCAGTACTGGAAGCTGCTTTGGCCAACGATATTTATATTCCCCATCTTTGTTACCACCCCGATCTGGAATCCGTCGGTGCTTGCCGACTGTGTGGCGTCGAAGTTGACGGCGGCCGCATGGTCATGTCTTGCATGACGCCCGCCAGGGAAGGGATCGATGTAAAAACTGACAGCTCAACAATTTACCAGGCCCGTAAGGTGGCGATGGAATTGTTGATTATGGATCACGACATGGATTGCCTCGCCTGCGAAGCCGCCGATGATTGTGAGCTTCTCCGCGTTGCCTCTTATTTGGGCATTCAACCGGAGCAATTAGACGATCTGCGGCCTTTGGGCAGGCAGCTTCCGATCGACGATTCCAATCCTTTTTTCAAATTCGATCCCAACAAATGTATCCTTTGCGGCATTTGTGTACGTACTTGTAAAGAGATCGTTGGTTTAGGCGCTTTGGGTTTCATCAACCGCGGCATCGAGACTGTGATCGGCACCTTTGGAGACAAAGGTTTTGTCGACTCGATATGCGAATCCTGCGGCGAGTGCATTTCGCGTTGTCCCGTTGGCGCCCTGGTGCCCAAGAAGCCCCAGATGGCCGCTCGTGAAGTGCTTACCACCTGCGCTTATTGCGGGGTTGGTTGCGGGATTTACTTTGGCGTCAAAGGAGACAAGATCGTCAGCGCCCGTGCCGATAGAGAGAATCCTGCCAACGAAGGCAGTCTCTGCGTCAAGGGACGTTACGGTTTCAATTTCGTCAACCATCCCGATCGCTTGACCACGCCGTTGATCAAGAAGGACGGCGAATTTGTTGAGACCTCCTGGGATGAAGCCCTGGATCTGGTCGCCAGCAAATTCAAAGAGCGCAAGGGAGAAAAATTTGCTGCCCTGACCTCGGCGAAGTGCACCAACGAAGATAATTACCTCGTTCAGAAATTTACCCGCGCAGTCATGGGGACGAATACCATTGACCACTGCGCCCGCCTTTGACACGCTCCTACCGTGGCCGGTCTGGTCACAACCTTTGGCTCTGGCGCAATGACTAATTCGATTGGCGAAATCGATGATGCAGGAACGATGTTCGTGATTGGCTCCAACACGACTGAAGCGCATCCCGTGATTGGACAGCGGATGCGACGAGCGGCGCGAAACGGCGCCAAGATCATCGTCGCGAATCCCAAAGAGATCGAACTCGTCCGTGTGGCGGATGACTTCATTCAACACCGGCCTGGCTCCGATGTGGCTCTGTTGATGGGGATGGCCCGTTACATCATCGAGAACGACTTGCATGACAAAGAATTCATCGCCGAGAAAACAGAGAACTTCGAGGCGTTCAAAGAATCGCTGGAACCCTTCACCCCGGAATTCGTCGAAGAAATCACCGGCGTTCCCTGGGAGAAGATCGCTGATGCGGCCCATGTCTATGCGACCAACAAACCTGCGTCGATCTTCTACGCGATGGGCATCACTCAGCACACTCACGGCACCGACAACGTTATGGCAGTGGCTAACCTGGCCATGCTGACGGGTTCCGTTGGCAAGTCCTCCACAGGCGTGAACCCCTTGCGTGGACAGAACAACGTCCAGGGTGCTTGCGACCTGGGCGGCCTTCCCAACGTTTATCCCGGTTATCAGAAAGTCAACGATCCCGCTGTGAAGAATAAGTTCGAAGAGGCCTGGGGCCGCGAGCTGTCCGGCGAGGTCGGCTTGACCCATACCGAAATCTTTGACGTCATCTTGGATGGTGAGATCAAGGCGCTCTACATGGTCGGCGAGAATCCTGTCCTGACTGAAGCGGACGCCAAGCACGCCCGCAAGGCGCTGGAAGAGCTCGATTTCCTCGTCAGCCAGGATATTTTCCTCACCGAGAGCGGCCAGTACGCCGATGTCGTCCTGCCGGCAGCTTCTTTTGCCGAGAAAGACGGCACCTTCACCAACTCAGAGCGGCGCGTCCAGCGCGTCCGTGCCGTCATCCCCCCGCGGGGTGAGGCCAAACCCGATTGGTGGATCACCTCTCAAATTGCTCAAAGGATGGGCGAAGAGGGCTTCGATTACGAATCCCCCGCCGAGATCATGGCCGAAATCAGCGCAGTTTCGCCAATCTATGGTGGTATCACCTATGAGCGCATCGAGGATATTGGCTTGCAATGGCCCTGCCGTGACGAAGATGATCCCGGCACAAAGTTCCTGCATAAGGGCGAGTTTGCCCGCGGCAAGGGACACTTTGTACCCCTGGAATACAAGCCTTCCGCCGAAGCGGCCGATAGGGAGTACCCCCTGATCTTGACGACTGACCGTAACCTGTACCACTTCCATTCCAGCACGATGACCCGCCGGGTCGAGGGCTTGGAGGAGCTGAACAGCGAAGAATTGGTCAAGATCAATCCTGCCGATGCGGAGCAATACGGCATCGAGGATGGTCAAATGGTCGAAGTGACCTCCCGCCGTGGCACGGTCAGGGCGCGCGCCGATGTGACCGATATCTGTCGCCCCGGCTTGGTCTCGATGACCTTCCACTTCTTCGAGAGCCCCACCAACGAGATCACCAACCCGGCGCTTGACCCCGTTGCCAAGATCCCGGAGACGAAGGTCGCCGCCGTGCGCGTCGAGGCGGTCGAGTAAAGCGCCGCTACCAAATAGAAATCGAGCCGTGCTGACAAAACATCAGCACGGCTTTTTTAATCCATTCAGGCCAAATAAGACTGTCTGGCGGCACGGCTAGAGACTGATCAGCGTCGGGATGATTGCCTTGATCGCCCGGGCCCGGTGGCTGACCTGGTTCTTTTCAGCCATGCTCAGTTCTGCCATCGTGCGGTCCATCCCTTCGACGAGGAAGATGGGGTCATAGCCAAAGCCTTGGTCGCCGCGCTCCTCGGCGATAATCTCTCCGGGGCAGATTCCGGTTGCAAAATGGGGATCAGCACTCGAGTGAGTCAGGGCCACCACGCAGCGGAAACGGGCCGTCCACGGGCGGGGATGAGCGCTCAGGTTTTGGAGCAAATGGGCGCGGCGATCGGCATCGGTTGCGTCCGGTTGGGAGGCATAGCGGGCGGAGTATAATCCCGGTTCTCCACCCAGCGGATCCACTTCCAGGCCTGAATCATCGGCCAGGGCCCACAATCCGGAGGCCTCGGTGTAGGCTTGCGCTTTCAGGGCCGCATTTTGGGCATAGGTCTTGCCTGTTTCTTTGACATCGAAATCGAGGCCGAGATCGGCAGGGGAGAGCAATTCGATCTCGAGATGAGCCAAAAGGGCTTGGATCTCACGAAATTTGCCTGCGTTTTGGGTGGCGATGAGCAGTAGGTCCATGTTTTTCTCCGTTTTGAGCGAGTTTGTAGCTGTGTTATAATCACAGTGACGAAACTTATTGGTTCGATTAGGAAAATAATGGAAAAAATAGTTGACACCTTTATCATCAATGTCGGTTTTATCGTCAATGAGAGCATTGGCTACCGGCATACGTTTAAATTTGAATTCGACCATGTTCAATTGGAAGATGACCTCGTCCTTGACGATCTCGATGGTACCGTTGTGGCTTCGCGCACCAGCAAGGGGTTGCTTGTTCAGGCCGATTTTTCGGCGCTCACCGAGATAGCCTGCGGGCGTTGTCTGAACAAGTTCATGCTGCCCTTGGAGGTTGAATTCTCTGAATTATACACCTTCCATACCCATGCCGATGATGACACCGAGGTGGTTTTACCCTCCAATCACCGCATCGATTTGGAGCTTTTATTGCGAGAATATCTTTTGTTGGCCATTCCGATTAACCCAATTTGCCGTCCGGATTGCCAGGGATTGTGCCCGATTTGTGGCGCCGATCTGGCTGACGAAGTCTGCGACTGTGATCGCGATGTGATCGATCCCCGGATGGCCAAGCTCAAACAACTCCTGGATGACGAGGAGGGGTAAAAGCAGGCTTGACAAATCACCCTGTGCATTATAAACTGCTTTGCAACGAAACTTATCCTTTCTACCGATGAAACCAAACGCTCACTTCTCCCAAACAATGGTTATGATGTGCATGATGCGCCCCGCCCGGCAATCGGCAGCTATTGCGTTGGGAACAGAGGTTTAGTTTCTCAAAAGAGCACTCAAACGAAAAGCTGCCGGTGCCGGCAGCTTTTTTTATGTCTTTATATTCTTCGAGGAGGATGATCATGTCAAAAAATATTCTTGTCGCCGTTGCCTGGCCGTATTCCAGCGCTTCCATACATGTTGGTAATATTACCGGCTCGTATCTTCCTGCTGATATTTTTGCTCGCTACCACCGTTTGGCAGGTAACCGTGTCCTGATGGTTTCCGGTTCGGATGCTCACGGCACGCCTGTGACCGTCAAGGCCGATGAAGAAGGCACCACGCCGTTGGAGGTGTATCAGCGTTATCATGCCAGCTTTTTGGAGTTGTTTCAAAAGGCAGGCCTGAGTTATGATCTTTTCACCACCACGCATACCGAGAATCACTTCGAGGTCGCCCAAACGATCTTCAAGGCGTTGTATCAAAATGGCTATCTTTACACCGAGACACAGGAGCAGTGGTATTCCGAGACAGAAGATCGCTTTTTGCCCGATCGGTATGTGGAGGGCACTTGTTACATGTGCGGTTACGAGAAAGCCCGCGGCGACCAATGTGACCGTTGCGGTACGCTTATGGAAGCTAATCGTCTGATCGAGCCGCGCTCCAAAGGGGATGGCTCCAAGCCGGTATTGCGCGAGACGGAGCATTTCTATCTTGACTTGAGCAAACTGGAAGAGCCGGTGGTTGAATTTCTCGAGGAGCGCCAGGATCGGTGGCGTGCTAACGTGGTCAGGCAATCTCTGGGATGGATCAAAGCCGAGGGCTTGCGCGGCAGGGCGATCACTCGCGATTTGTCCTGGGGGATTCCGGTGCCGATGGAAGAACAAAAGTGGGACGGCAAGTGCCTGTATGTTTGGTTCGAGGCCGTGATTGGTTATCTCGCCGCCGCGGTCGAGTGGGCCAACATCACAGAGGACGAGAATTCCTGGCATGATTGGTGGTACAACCCCGATGCCCGCACCTACTATTTCATTGGCAAAGATAACATCCCCTTTCATGCCATCATGTGGCCTGCGCAACTGTATGGTGCCGGGGAATGGTTTGGCAAGCTCTTCGATGGCCGCGAGGGAACTAGCCTGAATTTGCCCTATGATGTCCCTGCTAACGAGTTCATGAACATGGAGGGGCGCAAAATTTCCGGCAGCGCCAATTGGGGCGTTTGGGGGCTGGATTTTCTCTCCCGGCATGACCCTGATCCCTTGCGATATTACTTGACCGTGAACATGCCCGAGACCAAGGACACTGACTGGGATTGGGACGAGTTCATCACCCGGAACAACAACGAATTGGTTGCTAACTGGGGCAATTTGGCCAATCGGGTACTCTCGTTTGCTTACAAAAACTGGAATGGCGTTGTGCCCACACCGGGAGAAAGCCGCCCCGAAGATGAGCAGATTCTCGCAACCATCGAGGCAGGCTTTGAAACCGTCGCTGGATTGATCGATCAGGTCAAGTTGCGCGCCGCCCTGGCAGAAGCGATGCGTCTGGCCACCCAGGTGAACAAATATCTCGACGAGATGGCGCCGTGGTTCGAAATCAAAGAGGATAAAGATGCCGCTGCCACGACCGTGTATACTGCCCTACGGGCGATCGATTCACTCAAGATCATCTTCGCTCCCTTCTTGCCCTTCACCAGCGAGCGCTTGAACACTTATTTGGGTTATGAGAAACCGATCTTTGGGCAGCAAGTGGTCGAAACTGAAGAGGACGACCTTGGCGAGCATACCGTTTTGCGCTACAAGCCTGAGCAGGCCGCCGGTCGTTGGGAACCAAGTTCCCTCCAGCCGGGGCAGGCCTTTCAGAAGCCGAAGCCGCTGTTCAAGAAACTGGATGACAGCCTTGCAGAGGAGGAGCGGTCCCGCTTGGGCGCATCGTAAAGGTTCAACGAGTAGAAAGAGAAAAAGCCCGCCAATCGTTGGCGGGCTTTTTGATTCGGGCGCGTCTTAATCTTGGACTTGTTGTCCTCTGGAGAATGAAGCGTGTGGTGATGAAAGGTTTACAAAACGGCTCTAGGGTGCGTCGTTGTTATAGAACCAGTTGTAGGCGTAGTATCCCGAAGTCGGGCTTTCCAACCGGATAGCGATTTGATAGCTCCCGGTCAGAAAAGGGGGGATGGGATATTCGACGTCCTTGAGATGGCCGTTGGCGTCGGTTTTGGCCTCATCAACGATCGCCCCGGAAATTCCTCTCGTGTGCATCCAGTTCATCCGGACGATGAATTTATCGTTAGGGGGGAAGTTACTCCCTGCAATGGTCACGGATGTATCCTGGTCTACGGCTTTGATGCTGAAGGTTGGGTAGCCGTAATAGGGGGCCGTCGAAGGCGGCGGCGTGGATGGGTCAGACACGTTGGCATTGGCATTATAGAACCAATTATAGGCGTAGTGACCTGAAGATATGCTCTCCAGACGGATGGCGATTTTCTGCTGGTTATATAACGCTGCGGGAATGTAGTAACGGGCTGTGAAGCGGCCTCCGTCGCCTGAGTTGGTTGTGGCAACCACGTAGCCTCCAACCCCCTGGGTTCCCATGTAGTTCATCGTGACGATAAAATTCTCATTGGCAGGAAAATTATCGGTCATGATCTCTACATAGTTGTTGCGCGCAACGGCGGTGATCACGAAGGTGGGGGGAATGTGCCCACCTGCCATCGCTGGCTGGGCGGAAACCAGGATCAGGATCACAGCAAGGACGATTGCAGATAATCGTTTCATGATGAGCCTCCTCTTATTGGTGCGATGCAATCGCGATAAAGATAGAAATGCCTGTTTATAGGAAGGGTTTAATTGCTCTCCTCAAAGCAATCGCACCCTTTTGCCCTATGATTTTGGGCGTGATTAAAGCATAACCGGGAAAATCGTTCAACGCAAGAGGCAATTTGCATTGTTTCTGCAACGATAGGAGCAACTGGCAGTTGAGACCACTTAGGAGACGGATTCTAAGATGGCGCTGCTTCAAGCATAGGGAATCGTGGGAGAGTCACCGCCACGGACGATATACCATTTCCCCTTCCCCGTGGCAAAGAGCAGATGGAAGGCCCGGTTGCCCGGGGTCATCACCAAAACGTGGTAGCCGTCGTCACCGTTCCACTGGCGGCCAATCGAATCAACCCGGTAGGTGCGTTGATTCCAGACAAAGCTTACCGGGATGATTTTTCCTTCTTCGTTAAAGCGGGCTGTAACTTCGATAGGTTCCATAGTTAGGTCTTGTTGAGAAAGTCGATTAAAAGTTTCAAGGCTGCCTGGACAGAATTGTTTTTGTTTTCGAGCCGATTGCCCTCCCAGATGAATTGTCGCGCTTCTTCATAGTCCGGAGCGCTTAATCCGATCCAGGTTAAGCCAACGGGCTTTTCGGGCATGCCCCCGCCAGGCCCGGCAATGCCGGTAATTGCAACCCCCACCTGGGTGGACAACACTTGACGTACTCCCCGGGCCATATCCAGAGCGACGGCTTGGCTGACAGCACCATGCTGCTTCAGCGTGCTCCAGGTGACGCCGAGCAACTGAACTTTGGCTTCGTACGAATAGGCGATGATGCCGCCTTCAAAATAGTCAGACGCCCCAGGAACATCGGTGATCCGATTGCACAAGAGGCCGCCTGTGCAAGATTCGGCCACAGCAAGAGTCCAGTTGCGTTCTTGCAGGTTTGAGGCCAAGTTAGTAACAGCGGGATATTTTGTCGGGGTCAATGTTGTTGTTCTCTTCATTGGATTGGTAGCTGGGTTCAACGCCGCCGCCGGACTCGCTGGATGAACGCCGGTGAATTCAATTTGCGTTCTAAAACGTAGGTCAGATAATAATACATTAAATTCTCGATTTCTGCGTTCAGACGGTCCGAAATTTGGGCGCGGGCCGCGTCTCGGAAGCTGCTTCGCTGAAAATGGCGCAGGTACTTGAGCGCTTGCATCGAGATGGGACGGGCCTCATCGGCGCGCGCCCCGCAGGAGGGGCATAACGCGCCTCCCTGCTGCGGGGACAGGAATTGATCTTCGGGCTGAATCTCGCCTTCACATTGGGTGCAGTGAAAGAGTTGAGGGCGATATCCAACCTGATCGAGTAGGCGAATCTCGAAATAATGGCTGACCAGATCGGGATCCTCGCCGCGGTCTAACCGTTCCAGGGATTGTTTCAAGACCCGGTACAGGCTGCGGTTTTCCTCCTCATCGTAAAGAAAGCGGTCGACCAGTTCGGCCATGTACGAGGCAATGCCTAGCAGGGTCAGGTCTGCTCGAAGGGTGGGATAGATGTCGATCGCTTCGGCCTGGGTGAGGATGTAGAACGTGCGCCCCCGGGCGAGCAGCAAGCTGGAGCGCATAAACGGCTCCAGGTGCCCTCCCTTACGTGAGCGCGGTTTGCGCACCCCTTTGGCAATTGCCGGGATTTTACCCAATTCGGGCGTGTAAACGGTCAGGAGACGATCTGCTTCGCCCCATTCCTTGTGGCGAAGGATGATTCCTTCAGCACGAAGTGAGCGCGGTTTCGAGGGCATCGATATCCTTAGCGGACGTAAATGGGGTTGCTGAAAATCCAGCCGCGGCGTTGGCCCTGGTAAGGGATATAGCATTCAACCCGGTAGACGCCTGGTTCTGTGGTGATATAGGTGCAGGCATCGCTGTGCTCCTCGGCTTTGACCACCTCGCCGTCTTTGAGTAATCGATATGCTGCCCGCTGAGGCAGACGCACTTGCAAGGTGACTCCGTTTTTGGCGCCGATCTCGTCCCCCATCCAGGCGGTTTTGCCCAGCCCCTGCGCCTTGAAGCGGAATCCGCGTGTTGAGGCGGGCAAATCGTAGCCCACGAAGGCATGTCCCTGGCGCAAAGCATCCAAAACCAATTGACGGTCTTGATCAAATTCTCCGCTGAGGGGTTCTGATGTGAAGATGTGCGTGTTGACCGTTTGGAAGAGAAACTCGTATGGAAAGACAACTTTTTGCAGGGGACCTAGCCGGCCCGTGTCTGCATGGGCATCGGAAGAACCAATCGCGACGACGCGACGGCCTTTTTTGAGCAACTCGTCCCATTTTTTGAGCGTTTCATCGAACGGCTTGCGCATAACCGCCGGGGGATGATAGGCAATGTAGACCGCTCGCCATACAGGTTGAAGCTGCGATTTGAAATCTGTCATCGCATTCCACAGTTCAATGCCGGTGAAGCCGTGGACGTCCCAATCCACCCAGGAGAGATCTTTCTGGCCGAATCGAGGCGCGGGTGGGTCAACGGGATGAGCGATAAACGTCAGCCCGTCGGCCTCGTTGGCGCTGTCGATCAGCCGCTGCGGGTTCTCTGCCAAGGGAGCAAGTTCGCGTTCCGCCCCGAAAACGAGCAGGTGATTCTTCTGTGGGCGCCGCCAGGGGTCGTGAACTTCCTCGCCGATCAACATCAAGACGCGTTGATCGTCTTCTCCGTAGTAGCCTTCCGGCCCTTGCACCCAAATGTTGTGATCGGTGACAATCACGGCATCCAGTCCGGCGCGGATAGCTGCCTGGGCAATTTCTTCGTGGGTGCCGCACCCATCGGAGTAGGTTGTGTGCATGTGCAGGTTGATCACATATTCGTGCATCGTTGTTGCCTCGTTGCTAATTTTCGCTTCGTCTGCTTCCGCTGTTGTAACAGAGCAGGCGTTGTTCTGGTATCAGCGCCGGATCTTTCTTAATCAGCCTCGTCGTTTGACGATCTGGTCATCGAAAGGTATAATCCGCGCTTGCTAGGTAGACAAACATTCTCTTCCTTGAAAAACAAAGGAGGTTTTCTGTGGAAGCATATTTAAACATCGCACTGATTATAACGTCAATTGCACTGATTGCCAGTGTAATTTTGCAGAGTAAGGGTGCCGGATTGGGCGGCTTGACCGGTGGTGATATGGGCGGTATCTTTACGGCCCGCCGCGGCGTCGAGAAGTTGCTCTTCCGTGTCACCATTGGCTTGAGTATCTTGTTTTTCGTACTGGCCACCTT
This sequence comes from uncultured Anaerolineales bacterium, assembly GCA_964644835.1. Lineage (GTDB taxonomy): Bacteria > Chloroflexota > Anaerolineae > Anaerolineales > UBA11858 > JAYELX01. The sequence goes on along the minus strand of CAZXXW010000009.1, from coordinate 29,174 downwards.
GACGGTGCTTATTGCAGGTTAATTCGTTGGGGTGCCTCACCGGAGTTCATGTGCGGTGAGGTACCTTTTTGTTCGTTTTTCCTTTTAAAAAGTGGGGAAACTTCCAAAGACTCATCGTTTTTCTGTTGAATTTCGATAGCTAGAGAGTTTACGGGAGTTTGCTTTTCAAGAGGTTAAACCACGCTGATTTCGATGATGAAAAGATTACGTTGGCAATTACTGGTTGTCGTGCTCGCTTTGGTGGCGATAGGCATTCTGCTCTTGGGCCAGCAGCCGGTCGACGTGCAGCCCTTGGAGCCTGAACCCGTTACCGGTGGCAGTTACACCGAGGGCTTGATCGGCCAATTCTCGCGCTTGAATCCCGTCCTGGCGTTTTACAACGCCCCCGACAGGGATGTCAATCGCTTGCTTTACAGCCGTCTGGTCACCTTTGATGATCGCGGCCTGCCCCAACCCGAGCTGGCCGAGTCCTGGGGCATCTCGCTGGACGCTACCACTTACAATTTCTCCATGCGCACCGACGCGGTCTGGCACGACGGCGAGCCGGTCAACAGCGAAGATGTCATTTTTACAATCGATTTGCTCAAGACCCCCGATCTTCCCGTCCCGGACGATTTGCGCGCCTTCTGGGAGCAAATCGAAGTCGAGGCTCTTGATGATTATACATTGCAATTCCGGCTGCTAGAGCCTTTCGCGCCCTTTTTGGACTATTTGTCCTTTGGCATTTTGCCCTCTCACTTGTTGGAAGGCGTTCCTCCCGCCGAGTTGCTGAATCACCCCTTCAACAAGGCGCCCGTCGGCAGCGGCCCTTATCAATTCGAGCGTCTGCTCGTTGAAAACGGCGTCATCACCGGGGTTGCTTTAACCGCTTTCGATGATTATTACCAAGATCGTCCCTTTATCGACCAATTCGTTTTTCGCTATTTCCCCACCTCCGCCGATGCGTTCATAGCCTACCAACAGGGCGAGATTCAGGGTGTCGCCAGCATTGAGCCCGATGTTTTGCCTCAAGCATTGAAAGAACCCAACTTGAATATATACACGGGACGCTTACCGCAGCTTTGCATGATCTTGTTGAACCTGGACAACGCCGAAGCGCCCTATTTTGGTGATGCTTCTTTCCGGCGGGCATTGTTGATGGGTCTCAACCGCCAATGGATGGTCGACCGGATTCTTGACAGCCAGGCTACCCTTGCCGATGGCCCCATTTTTCCAAACACGTGGGCTTATTACGAGGACATCCCCCGGATTGAGTACAACCCTGAAGAAGCGATTGAAGCGATAAAGGAAGCCGGTTACACCATCCCCGCCGAAGGTGGCGACGTGCGCTCCAACGAAGACGGCGAGTTTCTCTCCTTTAGCCTGGTTCACCCTCCCGGTGAAGCTCACACAGCCCTTGCCGAGGCGATCCAGCGGCACTGGGCCGCGCTGGGGATCGAAGTGGAGCTTGAAGCCGTTCCCTATCAAGAGTTGATCGAGGATCATCTCGAACCGCGCAGTTATGACGCCGCCTTGATCGAATTGGACTTGTTCCGCTCCCCCGACCCCGACCCTTACCCCTTCTGGCATCAGACCCAGGTCACGGGTGGGCAAAACTACTCGATGTGGGATGACCGCCAGGCTAGCGAATACCTGGAACAGGCCCGCGTCCTTGTCGATCCGGTCGAGCGGACGCGCCTGTACCGCAATTTCCAGGTTCGCTTTACCAACGAGATGCCCGCCTTGCCGCTCTTCTATCCGATGTATTCCTACGGCGTCGATGCCGAAGTGCAAAACGTCCAAATCGGCCCGATTTTCGATACCCCGGATCGATTTGCAACCGTCACCGAGTGGTTCTTGTTCTCTGAGAGCGCCGGTGGCACGGTCAAAGAGATTACACCAACGGCGGAGTAAGAGTAGCCTTCGTCTAGCCATCTATCACTTTGAGCTGTCCGTTGGTCGAGTTCCCGAAGTGAAACGAGGGAGTATCGAGACCAGGACAGCGGCAAACCTGGGTTTCGATACATTTTCTCACGTTGCTCGAAAACACTTGCCAAGGGCATGCTTCGCAAACCAGCGTTTTTGCCGCTTTTCTGAAAGTGATAGTGGCTAAGTCCTCCCTCCGTTAGTTAGATTCACAGTGAATCAAAAAGCCCCGTCTTTTACCTGACGGGGCTTTCGCATAATTTGTCTCGTTGGTGCACTCTAAGGGGAAGAGAAGAGAGAATCTTCCAATTGGAGCAGGTTGGTGGCGAGTACATCGAGATCGGATTGGGCCGCATAAGGATCGTCTTCGATTTCTGAGAGAGTTAATTCGAGGCGCTCTTCCATCGCCGTGACGATCTCGCTTTGCGATTCGGGCAGCAAGTTTTTGATCTTTGCCAGGGTTTCATCCGTGTTTCTTAAGGTAATTTGCGCCTTGGCGATGTCGCCTTGAACCAGAGCCATCTGTGCCATCGCGACGTCCAGGCGGGCGTTCAAGATAGCGATGTGCAACTCGTACTCGTCCTGGGCGGCGAGCAGTTCCTCGTTCTCGGCTTCCAGGGGTTTGAGCTCCTCGACGCGGGCCTCCAGAGTGTCAATCTGATCCCGGGCGGCCTTGAGTTCCCCGCGCATTTGCCCCAATTCCTGGGTTGTCGGGCGGTAGAGCGCAAAAATGGCGGTCAGGTAGCCCAGGCCAAACACGATCATTACGCTGAGAATCCAGCGCAACGTCAGGCGGAAAAAGCGACGCGCTTTGCTTTCTTCTTTTGGCGCTTCCTCCTCGGGCTGCTCGATTTCTTCCTCCCCAGCCTGGGGAGCTTCCTCTTCGGTCTCTTTGGCGCTGTAATCTTCTATTGGCAGCGACGGTTCTTCACGAGTTTCTTCTTCTGCTGCCGGGCGTTCTTTTTCTTGGTCTTTGTTATCTTGAGCATTCATGGCTGTCTCCAATTCGTCGTCAAGGGGTTTCTGATTCAAACAGGGAGTCGAGCAAGTCGTTCAAGCCCTCGAAGAAACTTCGATGCTGCTCGGTTGCCGATTGCAGGCTTTCGATGTCGCTTGCCAGGGACTCGGTCTGGTCGACAATCTCGTCTAGGTCTGTTTCAAGCTGGTCGACGCGGTCGCCGAAGCCCTCCAGATTGCCGATCCGTGTGCGCAGCCCCTCGACATCCTGGGAAAGAATATCCGCCTGGGCGCCGATACCGTCGACCTGACGATTGAGCTCGCGAACTTGGGCTGGAGTGGCAAATTGTAATCCCCCGTTGAGCCCGGCGAGCAGCCCCAGGGTTAGGGCCACGGCCAGGACGAAGGCGAAAAAGCTGCTCGCCGCGGCAATCAGGACGACCTGACGCAGGCTGATGCTCTCTTTCGACGGGGCGGTCTCTTCGCTTTTTTCATCGAGGGGGATGATTGATACCTCCGGGCTGGGCTCCGGCTCCGGGGCGGGTTCCTCTTCGAGTGAGTCTGTTTCTCCCTCGTCGGGAACGGGTTCTCCCTCGGAGCTGGGTACCGTTTCTTCAACGTCCTCTTGTAGTTCTTGATTCATCGCCGCGACCGTGACCAGCGGCGAGATGCGCTCCAGGGTGGCAGGGCCGATCCCATTGACACGCTGCAAAGCATCCACGCTTTCAAAGGGCCGCGCTGCGATGATTCGCTTGGCAGTGGCCGGGCCAATATCGGGCAGGCTGGTCAAGTCTTCTTTCGATGCGGTGTTCAGATTCAGGGCTGTTCCCATGGCATCCCTCCGGCTAATAGATCGATACCTTCTTCGCTTATAGTATAGCTGAAATCTATCAAAAGTACAAAAAGGGTCAGGCTTTGGCCCTGACCCTTTTTCTAGAGGAGAAAGAAAGTTGTGTTATTTCGTCTTGACTTCGATTTTCTTGGGCTGTTCCTCGGGCACTTTGGGGATCCGTAAGCTCAAAATGCCGTTGTTCAAGGATGCTTCAGCTTTGTCCGATTCTAGTTTGGTCGAGAAGCGAAGGCGGCGGTGGAAATCGCCCGTGGGGCGTTCGCGTCGCAGATAGGAATCTTCTTCGTCTTCTTCTACCTTGAATTCGCCGCGAATATCGACGATGTTCTTGATGATTTCGATGTTCAGGTCTTCGACATCCATGCCGGGAACGGTGGCGTAGATTACGAAGGCGTCATCTTCGTCTTTGATGTCCAGGGGGACATTCACGTCGCATTTGTGATTGATGTAGCGAGCAATTTGATCGCTTGTTGGGGAGCGACGAATTTGTCTGCGAATTCGAGGGGTCATGTAATAAGTAGTCATCTTGTTGTGTTCTCCTTTTTGAGGGTACGAGTAAATTTTTACTTTTCTTATGTTTCTAATCTTAAGGTATCACTATAAGAAGAATACAAGCAAAGTGTTAGAGTCTTGCTAGAATCGGGCGGGCGTGTATAAATGAAATCTTAACATTGATCGCGGCGCGCCGCGTCTCGGCGAAGATGCGTTTTGCGTATCTGGAATGGCGTGTAGGTGGAGTTTCAGCGTCGGGAAACGACGATCAGGTAGGGAGAATCCTTGTCGTAGGGTGTGTAATCGTAATCGCCGTAAGTGGCCTCGATGCTCATATCCGCTTGCCGGAACGTCTCCAGGATGGAGTCTTTGTCGCGGAGGTAATGGTGAGCTGAGATGGTTTGGCGTTCCGCGCGGCTGTCGGGGAGGACATGATCGTAATGCCAGAAGAAGGCCACCATCCTTTTCGATCGTTTCCACTCGCTGCGCACCTCGACCGGGTGTCCGCTGTGGGGATGGGAGAAGGTCGTTTCTAGCTGGGCTTCCCCATGCTGGGGCAAGGACATCAACACCTGCGGATTGGGCATGCTGGCGATGAACAAGCCCTTCGGGCGCAGATGCTCGCGGGTGCGTTGGATGGTTGCTCGTTGACCTTCGAGAGGCATGGTGCTGAAAGTGTTGCAGGGCATCAAGACGAGGGCGAAGCGTTGATTCAGGTACAGGCTGGTTATATCCGCTTGGATGATGTTCGTCTCACCCGCTTGGCGAACGGCGGCCTCGTCGCTCAAGAAAGCGAGCATCTCGGGGTCGCGATCGACGCCGATGATCTCGTATCCAGCTTGGGCCAGGGGAAGCATCACCCTGCCGGTGCCGCATCCCAGCTCCAGGATGGGATCTCCCTGCTGCTGAGCCCAATCCAGCCAAAAGGGCAGATCGTCGGATTCCAGGCTATGATGGGTGTGGTAGAGCAGGGCTGATTCGTTCATCGGCTTGCTTGAAGGGTGTCTTTCCGTTATGATGGAAATGGAGTTGTCCTGTTGAACTTGTCAAAGTGTGTTTTCGAAAATGAACTCAGATCATGATCAAATCTTGCGCGTAGGTGCGTTGGCCGCGGCGACGTTGCTTTTTGAGAGTGCCCTAACGCGGCTGCTCGCCGTGGCCCAATTCTACCATTTTGCCTTTTTGGTTGTCAGCCTGGCCTTGCTCGGTTTTGGCGCCAGTGGCACCTTGTTGAGTGTCTTCCCCCGCCTGCGTTTAATCGCTTTGGATCGCACCCTGGCTTGGGCGGGCCTGTGTTTTGCTGTCGGTGTTGGGCTGGCCTATGGCGTTGTCAACTGGCTGCCGTTCGATTCCTACAGCATCGCCTGGGAGCGGCGTCAGATTCTCTATTTTGTGCTTTATTACCTCTCCTTGACGATCCCTTTCCTTTTCAGCGGTCTGGGGATCGGTTTGGCTCTGGCACGGAGCGGGGAGCGTTCTCATTTGGTCTACGCCGCCAATTTGATCGGATCGGCGCTCGGCGCTCTACTGGCCCCTGCATTGCTCTGGCTTGGTGGCGTTCCCGGCGCGGTGCTGGTCAGCGCGTTGGTCGGCCTGATCGCGGCGATCTCTTTGGGATCAGCCGGTGCGGATAGGCGCGCCGCGTGGCGCCGGTGGGGGCTGGTCTCCCTTTTGGTGGCTGCCTTTTTGGGTTTTGCTTTTCTGTCGGCGAGTAATTTGCGCGGCGAGGCGCCTTTGGGAATGACGATCTCACCTTATAAAGGGTTGTCCCATGCCCTTCGCTATCCCGGCTCGGAGCGCCGCTTTGGCCGCTGGAACGCGATCTCCCGCCTGGACGTGATCGCCGATGCCGGGACGCGCGGACTCCCCGGTCTTAGTTATGCCTACGGTCAAAACCCACCCCCGCAATTGGGCCTCTCCGTCGACGCGACTGCCTTGAAACCGGTCACCCTGATCGAGCCAGAAGGGTTTGGCGCCGCGGCCTGGATGCCAGAGGCCCTGGCTTTCTTCCTGCAACAGGATGGGCACGTCCTGGTGCTCAATCCGGGCGGCGGGCTGGGTGTGCTGCAAGCCCTCGCCGGTGGCGCGGAACAGGTCACCGCGGTGGTTGATAATCCCCTCATACGCCAGGCCGTGGCTGCAACAGCGCCAGAGGCAAATCTATTCCAGCATCCCCGCGTGCAGGTTGCGGAGCAGTCCATGCGCACATTTTTGAAAGACAGCGCAAGGGATTACGATCTCATTTTTCTACCCCTGACCGATGCTTATCGCCCGGTCACCAGCGGCGCGTACAGCCTCTCCGAGGAGGACACCCTGACGGTGGATGCGTTTCAGGCTGCCTTGGCGAATCTAGACTCCGATGGCATCCTGGTGGCGTCCCGGTGGGCCCAAACCCCGCCCAGCGAGAGCCTCCGCTTGATCGCTACTCTGGTCGAAGCCCTGGAGAAAGATCACTCGCTGCCTGCCGAGGAAGCATTGGTTGCCTACCGGAGCATCCAAACGGTGACCGCCCTGGTCAAACCCGGCGGATGGACCCAGGCGGAATTGGGGTCGGCGCGGGTATTTTTGGAGCAGCGCCGTTTCGATCTCGTTTGGGCGCCGGATATCCAGCCGGAGGAGGTCAATCGCTTCAACCGTTTGCCCGAACCGTCCTATTATCAGGCGGTCAGTGCTTTGTTCTCTGCTCCAGATCGGGATGCCTTTTACCGTGACTACGGCTTTGACATCAGACCAACCGACGACAACCATCCGTTTTTCTTCCATTTTTTCACCTGGCAACAGACCCCTCAAATTTTCTCCACGCTGGGGCGCACCTGGCAGCCTTTTGGCGGCAGCGGCTATTTCTTGCTTCTGGCGATGTTGATTTTGGTCGTGGCGTTGAGCGGCGGCTTGATTTTGCTTCCCTTGTTCTTGCGGACGCCCGCGCTCGCCACCGAAACAGGTTTACCCCCTCCCAGGAGGGATACCGTGCTGGTGTTTCTCTACTTTGCCTTGCTGGGCATCGCTTTTCTGTTTGTCGAGATCCCCCTGATTCAGCGCTGGATTGTTGTCTTGGGCCATCCGATCTATGCCTTTACCCTGGTTGTGGCCACGCTGCTGACGTTCTCCGGCTTGGGCAGCGCGCTGGCCGGCGTGGATTGGCTTCCGGCACGGACGATCTTCGCCGTTTTGGTTGTGTTCACCATCGTCTTGCCCCTGGTCATCGCACCACTTTCGGAGATCGTTTTAGGTTGGCCCGTCTGGGCCCGCGTTGGCATCGCCGTGTTGTTCCTGGCCCCGCTGGGCTTCTTGATGGGACTGCCTTTCCCCCTGGGCATTGCCTGGTTGAACCGCCAGGCTCCCGCCTTGACGCCCTGGGCCTGGGCAATCAACGGTTGTGCTTCGGTGATTGCTTCGGTGTTGGCAGCGATTCTTGCCCTGGGCTCTGGATTCACTTTGGTCATGCTGTTGGGCGCCGGCGCCTATGCGGGGGCATTTGTGGCGTTCCATATCGGTATTTCGGCCCCAAAGGGTTAACGCTCTCCGGTCAAAGGGACGAAGCGCACCGCCCCAAGGTTGGTCGAGACCAACTCTCCGTTTTGTTTTTCGAACAGCCATAACGTCTGCACCGCGCCGATCGGTCCGATGGGGATGACCATGCGGCCACCCTCTTTAAGCTGCTCGGTGAGAGGAGATGGAAGATGATCCGGCGCCGCGGTGACGATGATCGCATCGTAGGGAGCGTGTTCTTCCCAGCCAAAGTATCCGTCGGCGTAGCGCACGTGGACATTCTCGTAACCGAGTTGATCCAGACGCGCTTCGGCTTGGGTGGCCAGTTCGGGGATGATCTCGACGGTGTAGACTTCGGTGTCCAATTCGGCCAATACAGCTGCTTGGTAACCGCTGCCGGTGCCCACTTCCAGAACGCGATCGTCCGCTTCCACCTGCAGAATTTCGGTCATCAGCGCGACGATGTAGGGCTGCGAGATGGTTTGGCCGTGCCCGATGGGCAGGGGATGATCCTCGTAAGCCTGATTCAGGTGACGGTCGGGCACGAACTCGTGCCTGGGGACAGCGCGCATCGCCTCAAGAACATCCTCGTCTTCCACGCCGCGCCCCGCAATTTGATTATCCACCATAGACTCACGCTCGTTGGCATACTCATCGGGTGTTGCTGACGCGCTGGTTTGTTCAATCGGCGTTGTCTCCTCCGGTGTAGCTTCGTTTGGGGTCAGAAAGAGTATCAAAAGAGCAGCGACCAATAAAACGGCAACCAAGCCAAGGAGAAGATAGATGATTCGCTTGTTCATTTGCTTACCTCCAAATGCCGGTCTCTGTATGGGTGGTACTATCCTAATCGTAGCGAATATGTCTGGTGATTGTCAATCAAGTCGAGTCGTCCTGATTTTTCTACGATCGTCGCCTTGAGCATGAATTTTTTTGCAATTGCGTGTATACTTTGAAGCCGATTATGAAACCGTTCCGACTTGTTTTTCGATACACACGCACCTATAGCCGCTATTTAGCCCTCACCGTCGTGAGCATGTTGTTGCTGGTGGGGGTGCAGCTGCTCATTCCCTGGATTATTAAAAGCCTGATCCAGACGGTCACCGATCCATCCGCCATGGTTGATTCCTGGCAGATGATCACTACCCTGACGTTGGCTGCGGCTGGCGCTTTTATCTTGCGCGGTTTTCTCCAGTTCATGCGCAGTTACATGGCCCATATTGCTGGATGGGGCGTGGTGGCAAAAATTCGTAAACACCTTTACGAGCATTTGCAGCGTCTCTCCCTGCGGTTCTACGAGGACAAGCAGATTGGGCAATTGATGTCCCAGGTTGTCAACGATTCCGAGTTGCTCGAAACCCTGATTGCCCATGCCGTCCCCGATGTGTTTGTCAATCTTGTCACCTTGGTGGGCGTCATCCTGGTGCTGGGCAAAATCAATTGGCGCTTGCTTTGGTTGAGCCTTGCGCCGGTTCCCCTGGTGATTGTTGCTCTGCGCGTCTATGCCAGGTATGTGCGCCCTGCCTTCCGTTTTCGGCAGCGAGAATTAGGCGACTTGAACGCTCTGTTGAACGAAAACCTCGCTGGCATCCGCGAGATCAAGGCGTTCACCCGGGAAGAAGCCGAATTGAACAAAGTCGGCTTGCGCATAGATAACTACCGCAATTCTCTGCTCACGGCGCTCCGCCTGATGGCCATTTTTTCGCCCTTTATTGAATTTACTTCTTCGTTAGGACAATTGGTGGTCATCTTTTTTGGTGGTCGCATGGCGATTCAAGGCACGCTGCCGGTCAGCGATTTGGTCGCCTTCTTTTTGTATCTGGAAATTCTCTACCAGCCGATTCGCGCCCTCAGCGGCGCCTGGGAAAATATTCAATCGGCCTTGGCGGGTGCGGACAGAATTTCTGAATTGTTGGATCAGGATCAAGAAGTTCAAGATCAGAAACACGCCCGAACGTTGGCGAAGCCGGTCCGGGGGGAGATCGTTTTCCACGATGTCAGCTTCTCCTACGATCAAGATGAAACCGTTTTGGACGGAATCAACCTGACCATCCCGGCGCATCAGGTTGTGGCCCTGGTGGGTCCCACCGGTGTGGGTAAGTCTACGCTTGTCAGTTTGATCCCCCGCTTTTACGAAGTCAACCAAGGCCGCATCACCCTGGACGGGCAAGACATCCGCACCATCAAGCTGGAAGACTTGCGCCAGCAGATCAGCATGGTTTTGCAAGATGTCTATCTTTTCTATGGCTCCGTTCGTGAAAATATTCTCTTTGGCCGCCCCGATGCGGATGAAAGCGAGATCATCGCCGCGGCCAAAGTCGCCAATGCGCACGAGTTCATTCTTTCGCTGCCAGACGGTTATGACACGATGATCGGGGAACGGGGCGTGAAGCTATCCGGAGGACAGAAGCAGCGCATTTCGATTGCCCGGGCCGTTCTCAAAGATGCCCCCATCTTGATTCTGGATGAGGCCACCTCCTCGGTGGACACCGAGACTGAATTGCTCATCCAGCAAGCCCTGGAGCGATTGATCGTCGGGCGCACCACCATCGTGATCGCCCACCGCCTTTCGACCATTCGAAACGCGGACAAAATCGTCGTTTTGGAAGGCAATCAGATCGATGAGATCGGCCTCCACGAAGAATTGCTCGCCAGAGACGGCCTTTACAAGCGTCTCTACACGGTTCAGCAGCGCGTTGATGCAGGGTAGTAGGATCAAAAAGTTCGCCGGTAAAATTTTCTCCTTGACGATCGTGCCTACTTAGCAGTATACTCTTTTTCCACCGGGGTGTAGCGCAGATGGGCAGCGCGCTGCGTTTGGGACGCAGAGGTCGGCGGTTCAAGTCCGCCCACCCCGACCTGCCTCAATAGAGATTGTGTTCATCCGGCTTTGCAAAAAGCCGGATTTTTTGTTCGCGAGGCCGATGCGCTGGTATAATTTGTCTAGCAGATGACCATTTGTCAAATTTTATTCGGTGTCATTAGAGGGAGTTGACAAGATGATTGTACGCGATTTTTCTCCTATCCCTTACAAAGGCGGCGAACTTTCTTTTAAGGATCGCATGATGGGCATGATCCAAGAAGGTTTGTCTTGGCCTGCTGAAATGGAATCACAGGAGGATGTGATTCGATACCTGAGCCGATCTTTGGATCGATCCTACACTCTCTTGCGCAACATCACATTGCCCGACTTGGAGATCACAATCCCGTTGATTTTGATTGGACCTTCTGGCATCACGGTGATTTACAATACGCCGGTTCAAGGTGTTTTCCGGGCCGAAGGGGACAACTGGGAGATCTTGGATCGCCGTGCGGGAGGGTACAAACCCTCCAAGCCTAATCTCGTTCGCCGCACGGCGCTGATGTCCCGCGCCGTGGAGACTTTCGTCAGAAACCGGATTGACACCTCCGTTTCTGTTGATGGGGTCTTGGTCTGCACCAATTTGCGTACCCATGTCGAAGCACGCCGGCCCAATGTGCGCGTTATTTTGATCGATGCCCTCGAACGATTTGCCGCTCGTTTGCTCGAGGAGCCTGCTACGATTCCCCAAGAAAAGCGGCATAAAATTATTCGTACCTTTGTCAGCCACATGGAGCGCAAGGGCGAAGAAGCAGAAGTCAGCGAGGAAGCACCAACGACAAAAAAGGTGGCCGAATCCCTTGACGCCAGCTTCGAACAATCTGTTCAGCCCTTGCAGCGCACCTTCAATTTCACCACTCGTCAATGGCTCATTCTGGGTGGCTTCGTGCTGGCGGAGATCGTCATTTTGTTGATCTTCCTGGTGATGATCATCATGACGGCATAGCTCATCCACTTTTGATTTAACATTTCAGCAGTCATGGAGCCTGCAACCCGTTGAACCCAATCACTGAGCAGCCTCTCTTTCTTTCTATTATCCTTCCCGGTCACAACGAAGAAAACCGTTTGCCCGATGCCTTGGAGCAAATCTTCGCTTTTTTGGAGCGACAAGCCTATTCTGCCGAAGTGCTGGTTGTCGAGAACGGCAGCAGCGACCGCACCCTGGCGATCGCCCGCAGATACGCCCAACGTTATCCCCATTGCATTGTGCTGCGTGAACGAGAAGCGGGCAAGGGCTTGGCCGTCCGCCGGGGGATGCTCGCAGCCCACGGTCAATTTCGCTTCATGTGCGATGTCGATCTCTCCATGCCCATCGCCGAAGTGAATAAATTTCTCCCGCCCGAATGCACCGATTTCGATGTCGCCATCGGCTCCCGCGAGCTGCCCGCTTCTGTCCGCTACGACGAGCCACCTTACCGTCATTGGGGCGGGCGGGCGATCAATTGGCTCATTCAGCTTCTGGCGCTGCCGGGAATGAGCGATACCCAGTGCGGCTTCAAATGTTTTCGCGCCGCTGTTGCTGAAGACCTCTTTCGGCATCAAACGCTGACGAACTTTTCCTTCGATATCGAGTTGCTCTATATCGCCCGAATGCGCGGCTATCGGATTGTCGAAATCCCGATCAACTGGCATTTCAACCCCGAGACCAAGGTCGAGCCCGTTCGCGATGCCCTCAAAATGATCCTGGATATTTTCAAAATTCACCGCAATGCCCGCCGGGGACTTTATGACTCGTCGCCTTGATCCTGCTCTCATCCCCGATGTTCCCACGTTGGAGTATGAGCGCGCTTTGTGGCAACTGGGGATCGTTCACGTTGCCGGGTTCGACGAGGCCGGACGGGGCGCCCTGGCCGGGCCGGTCGCGGCCGCGGTGGTGATTCTACCCCCCGATGGGAGCATCGCCACAACCTTGGAGGGTGTTCGCGATTCAAAAATGATGACGCCCGCCCAACGGAAATCCTGGTCTTGTTGCATCCGCGATGTCGCCTTGGCCTGGTCCCTGGGGTTCGCCTCATCGGGCGAAATCGACACCCTGGGCATCGTTCCGGCGACGTGTTTGGCGGCGAGACGCGCCCTGGCCGAGTTGGAGCCTCCCGCCGAGCATTTGCTCCTGGACTATTTGCTCCTTCCCGATGTGCCCCAGCCGCAGACCGCCCTGGTCAAGGGCGATCTGCGCTCTCTCAGCATCGCCGCCGCCTCGGTGATCGCCAAAACTGGCCGCGATGCCATTTTGGTGGAACTCGACGACCAATATCCCGGTTACGGTTTCGCGTCTCACAAAGGCTATGGAACCAAGTTTCATCGGGAAGCTATACAGACATTAGGCCCTTCACCCGTACACCGGTTGAGTTTTGCTCCCCTGCGGACGATGGACAAAAAGGAGATACGATGAACAAGAAAAAACAGATCAAGCAATTTGGCCTCTGGCCCAGCCCGATCTCGCCGGAGCGATTGGCCCGGGGGATCAGTTTCAGCGATGTCGGCTGGGATCAAGACGGCAGCCTGGTCTGGCGGGAAAGCCGCTCAGGTGAGGGGATCGTGGTTGTGCAGCCACCGGACGAAGACGCTTTCCGCGATCTCAACGCCGACTACGCTGCTAGAGCAGGGGTTGGTTACGGCGGCGGTGATTTCGGCGTTGGGCACGGGCAGGTTTGTTTCGTCGAGGCGGAATCCAAGCGTCTTTATCGGCAACCCACAACGAGTGGGGTTGCTGCTCCCCTGACCCCGGCGTTTGGCGCCGCTGCTTCGCCGGTCATCTCTCCCGATGGCCGTTTCCTCCTTTTCGTCCAGACCCATGAGTGCGATGATGCCCTCGCCGTTGTCGATACGGAAGGCGAGCATTGGCCCCAAAAACTGGCCTCCGGGCACGATTTCGTCATGCAGCCTTGCTGGCATCCCAGCGGTGAGAAAATCGCCTGGATTGCTTGGGATCATCCCTTGATGCCCTGGGACGGGACACTTTTGAAAGTCGGCGACGTCGTTTATCCTTCTTCAGGTTTGCCCGTTCTGGAAAATGTAAACATCGTTGTTGGAAATTCGCAGACATCCATCTTTCAGCCCGAGTTTTCCCCCGATGGGCGCTGGCTGGCCTATGTCTCTGATCGAACCGGCTGGTGGCAGCTTTATCTCCATGATCTCGAGAGCGGCGAACAACGGCAACTGACGGAGACCGCTGCCAGCGAGCACGGCACCCCGGCCTGGGTGCAGGGAATGCGCACCTACGGATTCAGCCCTGACGGTGAGCGGATCTATTGCCTGCGCAACCGGGAAGGGTTTATCAACCTGTGGGCGATTGAACTTGATTCGGGCGAGGAAGAGATGCTCCCGTTGCCGGATGACTATAGCTGGTTGAAGCAGATCGCCGTCCACCCGCGTGAAGATCGTCTCGCCCTGATTGCTTCGGGGCCGCGCACCCCCACCCGGGTGATTTCATTTGATCGTGATGCGGGCGTCCAAATTTGGCGGCGGTCATCGGCGGAGGACTTACCCCCTGAAACCTACGCCCAACCGGAGACGATCACTTGGGAAGGCATGGATGACGGCGATGTCCACGGCTTATTCTATTCGCCCCACAACCCGGCCTACAAGGGAGTGGGCCAGCCTCCGCTGATCGTGATGATCCACGGCGGACCGACCAGCCAGCGCGGCGCCGATTTCTACGACAAAGTTCAATTTTTCACCAGTCGCGGCTACGCCGTTTTGCAGGTCAATTACCGCGGCAGCACCGGCTATGGAAGAGCCTACAGGGATAAACTGAAGGGGAATTGGGGCATTTTCGATGTCGAAGATGCCGTCAGCGGAGCGCGTGCTTTGGCCGCAAAGGGGCGCGTCGACGCCGGGCGGATGGTGATCATGGGCGGCAGTGCGGGCGGATTCACCGTGCTCAAAGCGTTGGAAGATTATCCTGGCGTGTTCAAGGCAGGTGTGTGTTCCTACGGCGTTGCCAATCAATTCACCCTGGTGGCCGATACGCACAAGTTCGAACAGCATTACTCCGATTCCTTGCTCGGCCCTCTGCCCGAAGCTGCGAAAATTTACCACCAGCGTTCGCCCGTGTTCCACGCCGACCAGATTCAAGACCCGGTGATCGTTTTCCAGGGTGAAGAAGACAAGGTCGTCCCCCCGTCCCAATCGGAGGCCATCGTCGAGGTGTTGAAGCGGAGCGGCGTGCCTCACGAATATCATCTCTATCCGGGGGAGGGTCACGGTTTCCGCAAACCCGAGACGATCAAGAAGTTTTATAGAACCCTGGCGCGTTTCTTGCAAACGCATGTGCTTTATAGTGTCTAGCGCGTGTGCGCTGACGGATGAAAAACTTTGCTTTGCACGCCTTGGCGAACGCAGAACCGGGGAGATGCAGAGACGCAGAGAATTTTTTTCTCCACTTCTTTGCTCACCGGCGGCTTTGCGTTAAAAATAGTTGTTTGAATTGGAGAACTCCATGAACATAGCTATCATCGGAGCGGGCGCGGCGGGTCTGTCCGCGAGCTATGACCTCGCCCGCAGCGGTCATCATGTCACCGTCTATGAAGCCGACGACCAAGTCGGCGGCTTGGCCGGGGGATTCATGCAGCCCCACTGGGACTGGTCGGTGGAGAAATATTACCACCATTGGTTCGCCTCGGATGAACACATCTTGGGCCTGATGGAGGAACTAGGCCTGCGTGAAAAGGCGCTTTTCCCGCGGCCTTATACGGTGATGAACTATCAGGGCGAGTGGTATCCCTTCGATTCAATTCTCCAGGCGCTGCTTTTCCCCGGCCTGGGCTGGGGTGTGAACAAAATTCGCTTCGGCTTGGTCGGGCTCTACCTGCGCCTGACGGAGAACTGGCGCGCCCTTGAATCCGTCACCGTCGACGAGTGGATGCGCAAATGGGCCGGTGACCAGGTGTACGAAACGATGTGGGAACCGATGATGATCGGCAAGTTCGGCCCTTATTACAAAGATGTCAATATGGCCTGGTTCTGGGCCCGCATCCATGCCCGCACGACACGATTGGGCACCTACCAGGGTGGATTCCAGGCTTTTTTCGACGATTTTGCCGATATTTTGGAGGAGTTAGACGTCGAGATCAAGCTGGAGACGACCGTTGAGGCCATCGAGCCGGTTGAGGGCGGCTTACGCCTTCGTCTGGGGATAGGCCAATCCGAGATCTATGACTGCGTCCTGGCGACCGTCTCCCCCCGAGCTTTGGCCAAACTCGCCCCTGATTTGCCGGACGACTACGCCCAACAATTGCTCGATCTCCCCTCGATGGGCGCCGTGGTGATGACCCTGGCGCTGAAACGGCGACTCTCCGAGCAGGGCTATTATTGGTTCAACCTGCCCAAAAAGGCGGGCTTCCCTTTCCTGGCCCTGGTTGAGCACACCAACTATGTGTCACCGGAGCACTTTGGCGGCGACCACATCCTCTATTGCGGTGATTATGTCGAATCCGGGCATGAATACTTGTGCCTGAGCGCGGATGAACTCCTCAAACGTTTCCTCCCTGGGGTTGCCAGGATCAACCCTGATTTCGAGCGCGATTGGATCGAAGGTTTCTGGCTCCATCGCACCGAATACGCCCAGCCCGTGCCGCTCGTCAATCATTCCCGTAACTTGCCCGCCCTCAAAACCCCGCTGACGGGATTATATTTTGCCAGCATGAGCCAGGTCTACCCCTGGGACCGGGGCACCAACTTCGCCGTCGAAATTGGCCGCCGAGCCGCGGACCTGATCCTGGAAGAAGTGAATTAGCCTTATCTTCCCCTTGTTGTAGGTTTTCGTCAACATGTCACCACAAAGGCGCAAAGTTCACAAAGAGTCTTTGTGCTTTTTGTGGTTAAGCATCACAAACGCACCGCCAGGAACGGCACCAACATCTCATCGGGGTGCAAGCCGCCGTGACGCCCATACAAACGATTCTCTTTGTCACCCCACCACAGATAAGCGTCGCCCCGCGCCGCGGCGATCAGGTCACCTAGGCGCTCGCGCAAGCGAGGATGCTCCGGGCCGGGGCCGAACAGGCCGCCTTCCACCGCCTGTTCGGTGCTGAAATGGACGAACTGCTCTGGCCAGACGGTATCGAAATAATCCTTCACCGCCTTGAGCTGGCCCGAACGGGGGAACAAGGAAATCAAGCGGTTCTCACCGGTCGGCCGCATGTGCAGCATCGCGTTCAGGTCGGGATGATTCTCCAGGAGGAGATAATTTGGGTTCTGGGGCGTGTTAATCTGGCCATGATCGGCGGTCAGGATCACCAGCGTATCTCGGCGCCCGGACGAGCCAATCCGGTCCAGGAAAAATTCTTCAAAGGCGGCGCTGAAATGGGAGAACTCGGCGGCGACGCGCTCGTCGTCGGGGTGATGGTGATGCGAGAGCCCGTCGACCTGGCCCCAATACGTCCAGATGAACATTCGCTCACCCGGCTTGTTCTCCAGCAGTTGGCGCATGCTTACCCACAGATCGGCGGGCGTGCTGAAGGGGTAGATCTCTGTCTCGCGGATGAACATCTCCGAGAGACCCGACCGGGCGATGCTGTAATGCTGGAAAGAGTAGGGCGTCACCCCGTGGGCGCGCAGATGCGGCCCCAGGGTGGGGGTGGTCAAAAATTTCTTGGCGTCGAACCCGGCTTTTTCCAGGCTGCCGACTCCGTCCCGGAAGGTCATCGGTGAGTGCAGAATCATGTTGGCCACAATGCCGTATTCCTTGAGCCAGACTTCATAGCCGACAATGCCGTGCACCGCCGGGCTCTGCCCCGTCCACAGGGTGGTGATCGCCGAACTGGTCGTGCTGGGGGCGATAGATGTCAGGGGTGCCAGCAGCCCGCCCCGAGTGAGTCGGTTCCACACCGGAGCGGTTTCAGCATCCAGCCAGGCCTGAAAGCGGTGCAGGGCGAGGGCATCCATCAAGATCAGGACCACGCGCCGGATTCCGTCCCCCAGGGGGTCGTGAATCTCAGGGACCAAAGGGCCCGCTCCCAGGGTGGGGACATCCAGCCAGCGACAGACGCTGTCGGGGATATTGAGAATCGATTGGCCGTCATAGCGCGGCAGCAGAAATCCCTCGCCTAAGTCCAGGCCGGGCAGAGCGTGAGTTTTCAAATGAGGCAATTGTTCAGCGATCAAGTTGGGCATTGTCTTACTCTTTCAATGATATAATCATGTTGCGGTGAGCCCGGCAGGGAATCGCCGGGCGGCATTATCTTACCGCAAATCGAATCGTTTTGCTTGCATCAGATTTTTGGAGGATGTTTTGGAGAGAGGGGATCAATGAAACGCTATGCCATTATCGTGCTGCTATCTGCCATTTTATTGGCGGCCTGTCAGGGCTCAGGGCCGGTGGATACCGTTGTTCCTGCTACCCCTGTTCCCGCCACTACTACCGTGAAAGCCACGCCCCAAGCCGAAGAGCCGCTCGTCGATGAGGCCACGAGCACACCCACCGAAACGATCGAAACGACCCCCGCGACGATCATGGGCGTTTCCCCCGCCGACTTGGACGGCGTGACCGTCACCTTCTGGCACATCTGGGGCGACGATGCCCGCGGCGAGGGCCTCGACGAGATTGTCGCTGACTTCAACCAACTCAACCCCTGGGGCATCCGCGTCGAAGCGGTGGACAAGAGCTATTACACTCGCATCGAAGATGAAATCCTCTCCGCCGTCCAGAACCAGGCTGACTTGCCCGACGCAGCGATCGGGTTTCCGAACATGCTGTCGAGGTGGTATCAGCTTGGCGTGATCGTCGATCTCGATTCCTACGTGACTGATCCCGTCGTCGGCCTCAGCGAGGAGGAGCGCGCCGATTTCTACAACGGTGTCCTGGCCGGGGGCGTGACCCCGGAGGGAGAGCGGGTGGGCTTTCCCTTCAGCCAGTCGATTTATGCGCTGTTTTACAATCAGAGTTGGGCCCAGGCGTTGGGCTTTGAACAGGCCCCGGAGACTGCGGCACAGCTTCGCCAGCAGCTCTGTGCTGCGGCCGCGGCCAACGGGGATGAAACCGGCGGATTGGTGCTCTCCCCCGGCGCCTCCGATGTGATGACCTGGGTTTTCGCCTTCGACGGCGATGTCCTCGCCGAAGACGGCAGCGGCTACGATTTCACCACCTCCGAGGTGGAGAGCGTGGCCCAATTTTGGAAGACGCTCTGGGACGAAGGGTGTGCTTTCGCCACCAGCGGTTATCCCAACTCGGAATTCGCCACCCGCCAGGCGCTGATGGTGATGAGTTCCAGCGCCGGAATTCCCTATCAGATCGAGGCTTTCGAAGAAGCGGAGTCGGTTGATGACTGGAACTTGCTGGCCGTCCCCGGCCCCGGTGGAAACCGGGCTGTCAACGCGATGGGGCAGTACATCGCCGTGGTCGACAACGGCCCGGAGCAGGTGCTGGCGACCTGGTTGTTCGTCAAGCATTTGGCCAGCCTGGAAACCCAGGTCCAATGGGTCAACGCCAGCGGCTATTATCCCGTCCGCCAGGGCGCCGAAGATTTGCTCAAGTCGTATGCGGCCGAGCACACCGCCTGGACGACCGGCCTGCGTCTCTTGGACGTCGGCCATTCTGAGCCAAGCCAGCCATCCTGGGGCGCCGTCCGCCGCGCCGTGGAAGACGCCTTCGAAGCGATCCTGACTGGTGATTTGGAAGACATTCGCCTCATTTTGGAGCAACTCAACGACACCGCCGCAGATATCGAAGCGGAGTTTGAGACCCAATAGGATGTGCCCATTTTTACACCGCTGAGCTGCTGAGAGCGCAGAATTTATTGACCGATGGCATAACGTCTGAAACTCCCCTGATACCTGACACCCTAACACCTGACACCTCCAAACACCCTATGACCAAACCCCACGTAACCATCTACACCGACGGCGCCTGCTCCGGCAACCCCGGCCCGGGCGGATGGGGCGCGTTGCTCCGCTATGGTGAGCACGAACGAGAATTGAGCGGCTCTGCCCCGGAGACGACCAACAACCGCATGGAGATGATCGCTGCCATTGAAGCGCTCAAAGCCTTGAAAAAGTCTTGCCGCGTTGATCTCTACACCGACTCAGAATATTTAAAGAAAGGCGTTACCGCCTGGATGCCGCGCTGGAAACGGCTCGGTTGGCGCCGGGGGACGGCCAAGAAGCCCAAGCCGTTGGCCAACGCCGATTTGTGGCGTGCCATCGATGAGATCATCCAGAAGCATGACATCACCTGGCATTGGGTCCGTGGCCATGCCGGAGACAAAGACAACGAACGCGTCGATAAACTGGCTCGGGAAGCAATTCCCTAAGTTCGTAGTCAGGTACGCAGCCCAGCGGAGTACCGTCTGACGCCACTTTTACTAGTACGGCCAAGGGGGGGAGATATAAGCTCTCCTCTCTTTTTGGTAAAATCTTGACAATCTGATTGACGAGACGCCGGCAATTGCCCCAATTTACCGTTTTGGTCGGTGTCTGAAAATCGGCGAGGGAAAATGAGTAAGCATAAAATTTTTGTTGTTGATGATAATCGTTCCTTGCGCTATGTGCTTGTTGAACTCCTTAAACTCAACGGCTATCAGGCGAAGGGGTTCCCCTCTGGTGAAGCTGCCCTTGAGCATCTGGATGAGTTTGAACCCGATGTCGCCCTCCTTGATGTCAAAATGGATGGAATCTCTGGGATCGAGTTGTTGGCCGAGATCAAGAAGCGTAAGCCTGAGACAATTTGTATCGTCTTGTCTGCTCATGCCTCTCGGGAAGATGCCATCGAAGCGATTAACTTGGACGCGTATAGCTTTCTTGAAAAACCTTATGACAATGATCATTTGTTGTTGACCATCCGCCGTGGGATCGAGCATCGTCAGGCTCGTTTAGCTTTGCAAGTAAGCGAAGAACGTTATCGTCTGCTTGCTGAGACAGCCCCAGACTTGATTTGTATTCATGATATGGAAGGAAGGATTACCTATTTAAACCAGGCTGCTCTCACCTTCACTGGTTTCAGCCGCGAAGAGATTGGCAGGAAAACCGTCCTTGATTTTGTCGTCTCGTCGTACCTCGATGAGTTGGAAGCGAGACGCCAAAAACGTCTGGCGGGGCATGAAGGAAAAAACCGTTATCAAGCTGAACTGATCAACGCCCAGGGGAATCGAATCCCCGTGGAAGTCAGTTCCGCCCCCATTATCAAAAATGGAGACGTCAAAGCTATCTTGCTGATCGCTCGCAATATCACCGAGCGAGAACAGACCCAGCAAGCGTTACAAGAGAGCGAAGAAAAATATCGCGATTTGGTCGAGAATATCAATGAGGTCATCTATACAGTTGATGCCAATGGAATCATCACCTATATTAGTCCGGTTGTTGAGGCTTTGGGTGGATATGCCCCTTCCGAACTGATCGGCCGCTCCATGACAGACTTTGTCTATCACGACGATTTACCCGGTGTTATGGAGAGTTTCCAGAAAACGATAGCTGGTCAGCTTGAACCCTATGAATACCGCCTGCTGACCAAATCCGGCCAAATCCGTTGGGCGCGCAGTGCGAGCCGGTTGATCGAGGAAGATGGACAAGTCGTAGGACTCCGTGGCTCTTTGATCGACATCACCAAGCGCAAACAGGCCGAGCGATCTTTGGAAGAACGTAATCGACGTCTCCAGGCGCTCTATCTCGCCGGATGGCAGATGAGCCGCACCCTCGACTTGGAGCAAATATTCGCCAATATTCATAAAATCATTGTCCAGGCTATGCCTTGTGATAGTATGATCGTTTCTTCCTATGACGAACAAGAGCAAATGATTTCTTGTCAGTGGGGGATTGGCCCATATGGGCCAATTAATGTCTCTAAGTTGCCCTCCTTGCCGTTGAATCCAGATGGAGAAGGCACCCAGAGCAAGGCGATCATCACGGGGGACGCGTTTTATTTTCAAGATTATCAGGAACAACGCAAAACGTCCAAAAAGAAATACTATATTAAACCGGACAACGATATCGCTGAAAAAGGAGAGCAACCTGAGGATGGTCATGTCCCCCAATCTGCTTTGGTGGTTCCTCTCAAATTGGAGAGTCGCACCCTCGGCGTCATCCAGGTTTTCAGCCTGGAATTGGACGCTTTCACGCAGGATGATCTCAACTTTTTGGAAACCCTCGGCCCGCAGATAGCCGTCGCCATGGTCAACGCTCACCTGTATCAACAGGCTCAGGAAGAAGTAGCAGAGAGGCAACTCGCCGAAGATAAGTTGAAAGCTTATTCAGAACAACTGGAGCAACGTGTCCGGGCGCGCACGATTCAACTGCGTGAACGTGTTGACGAGGTTGAGGAGCTCAACAAGTCAATGGTCCATTTATTAACCGATTTAGAAAAAACCAACGAACGTTTGCAGAAGACCAGCCAGCAGTTAGCGGAGGCGAATCGCCGTTTGACCGAAGATCGCATCGAAGAGCAAACCGCCTTGTTGGATCTTTCTCAGACTTTGCTGGGCGAGCATGAGATTGAGCCCATCGCTGAGCAAATTGTTTCCACTGCTGCCAACGCCCTGGGAGTGGAATTATCCGCTTTGTTGTTGTTTGACCGTCAAGAAAACATCTATCGGGCTGTCGCTTCGGTTGGGTGGCCGGATGGCAGCCAAGAACTCGATTATCCCCTATCGATGGAGCCTGAAGATGCGATTGGTCATGTGATTCGAACCAAAGAAGTTCTCCGTATTGCTGATCTGCGAACAGATCAATTTAGCACTCCTGATTTTATTCTCCAAAGAGGTGTCAGGGCGCGACTGCTGGTTCCTGTGTTGTACGAAGGAGAGGCCATCGGTTGTTTGGCCGTCAATCGATGCGAACCTCACACTTGGAACGAAGACGAAATCCGCCTGTTGATGTTGATAGCCAACAGCGCTGCCCAAGCCTTGGAGCAAGCGCGTCTGTTCGAGGCTGAATCTCTACGGCGGCAGGAGGCCGAAACCCTTAGCGAAGCGACATCGGTTCTGGTTTCGACAATCGAACTCGAAGCGATGTTAGATAGTATCCTCGAACAGCTTGAGATGATTATCGAATTCGAAAGCGCCAGTGTGATGCTTGTAGAAGATGACGGCTTGGAGGTGGTCGCTTGGAAGAACCTTCCCCGTCCCGAAGATGTGATTGGCAAGAGCTTTCCCATCGATGACCCGTTATTCAAAAAGGTGCAGCGCAGAGGACGAGCCTTGATTCTGGATGAAATTCAGTCTACTGACGATTTCGGCGGCTGGGGTGGCACAGGGGATATTGCTGCTTGGATGGTTACTCCCCTGGTCGTTCGTGGAGACGTGATCGGTTATATTACCTTTGATAGTCATCATCCTGGAGCCTTTACCGACCGGGAGGCGTCACTGGCGCAAGCTTTTGCGAACCAGGCTGCTACTGCCGTTCAAAATGCCCGCCTTTATCAGGCTGAGACCCGTCGGCGCAAACTTGCCGAGACCATGCAGCGGGTCGTTCAGGTGATCGGCGCCAGCCTGGAACTCGACGTGATACTCAAGACCCTCTTGGAACAGTTACAGAACGTTTTGGATTACGACACCACGTCTGTTTTAATCGCCAGCGATCAAGATCGGTGGGATATGGTTGTCAGCCGCGGCTATGATGATGATGAGGCTGTGGTTGTCCAGGAAGCCAAGAAGATGACTTTGAAGAGCCCCATCCTACACCAAATGATCGCTGACCATGAACCCGTGATCATCTCGGATGTGCGTGAACACGAGGGGTGGGTATGGGTGCCGGGAGCCGAACACGTCCGCTCTTTCATGGCTGTTCCCTTTGTCGCTCGCGGGCGGATAGTTGGCGTTTTGATGGTCGATAGTGTTGATGTCGGCAGTTACGACCGCTCCGATTTGGAGACTGCCCAAATCCTTGTCCAGCATGTCGCCCAGGCGATCGACAACGCGCTCCTTTTCAAGCAGGTGCGCAACAATCAGCGCCGGCTTGAATCGCTTTCGCGTCAATTGATTCAAGCTCAAGAGAACGAAAGGCGCGCTCTGGCCCGGGAGTTGCATGATCAGGTCGGCCAAAGTCTGACCGCGGTGAAATTGAACTTGCAAACCTTGCAGCGTATCGCCGAGGATACCGGCATGGCCGACGAACTGAATAGCAGCGTCGAGATTGCCGAACGAGCCTTGCAGCGCATCCGTAATCTCTCCCTCAATCTGCGGCCCACGGTGCTGGACGACTTCGGCCTGGAAGCGGCTTTGGAATGGTATCTCGAAAGGCAAGCCACCTGGTTCAATCTGGACATCTCGTTGAGCTTTGATTTGCCCAACGAGCGTCTCTCGCCCGAAATGGAGACAACCTGTTTCCGGATTACCCAATCGGCCCTGACGAATGCCGCCCGTCATGCTGAGGCCGAGCATGTCCAGGTTAAGGTCAGGGTCGAGGGCGAAAAAAGATTGATCTTGTCCGTGGAAGATGACGGAGTCGGTTTTGATGTCCAGGTAGCCATGCGGCGCGCTTCACAGGGAGATAGCCTTGGGTTGTTAAGCATGCAAGATCGGGCCGAACAACTTGGAGGCAGGTTGATCGTCAACTCCCGGCCCGGAGAGGGCACCGAGGTGCAGGTTCGTCTCCCCCTTGACGGAACGGTCTGTCTAGATGATGTTTAAGCAAGCTATCCCCTGCGCAAAATGTTGGGTTGTACGATCAAAGTGATAGGAGTTTTTCGATGAACATCATTCGGACCTTAATCGTTGACGACAGCCGTGAATTTATCCAGGCTGCGAATCGCTTTTTGAAGACGGCCTCGCGGGTTCAGGTGGTGGATTGTGTTCGTGACGGCAGTCAGGCCTTGGAGAGGATCGAGACGCTCCACCCCGATTTGGTTTTGCTGGATATTTCGATGCCCGATGTGGATGGTCTGGAAGCCTTGCGGCAGGTTCGCGGCCTCGATGATCCCCCAAAAGTGATTATTTTGACATTGTATGATACCGCCATCTATCGATCGGAGGCGGAAAAATTCGGCGCCGATGGTTTTTTACACAAGAACGAATTTGGGGCTGATCTGCTGCCACTAATCTATCGCCTGTTCCCCGATGAGTGAGCGTTATTGAGCATCTTTGTGGCGCCGAGAATACCGGGGAAAGCTCCCCATGATTTCATCTCCGTTCAAGTGTGTCGATGCCAGGGGGGCAGAGTAAAAGTGATTTGAACGTACGCAATAAGATGCCAAAAGAAAAACCCACAAGCGGATTCACTTGCGGGGTCAAGAGGCGACGATGGGATTCGAACCCATGATAAAGGTTTTGCAGACCTCTGCCTTACCACTTGGCCACGTCGCCATAAAAAAACTTGGCTGAAGCAAAATGGCTGAGATCAGCCATCTTTCATCAGCCATTTCTCAAATTTAGAGCGGGCGACGGGATTCGAACCCGTGGCCTTCTCCTTGGCAAGGAGACGTTATACCACTTAACTACGCCCGCAAAATGCTCGTTAGAGTGCCGAGAGCCAGAATCGAACTGGCGACACCGCAATTTTCAGTCGCGTGCTCTACCAACTGAGCTATCTCGGCTTGAAAGCTTTCTGCTCTCAAATCGTGGCTAAGATTGTACTCGCGTCAGGGTGGCTTGTCAAGTTCTCGGAGATTATTTTTCACGTTGACGTTCTGCTATCCGCGTGCTATGATCTTTCTGATATACTTGATGAGGGATTCAACGCAATTATCATACATCACCGTCTCCTTGCGGTGAATTTTGCCTTTTCAAGTGCATGAACTTAACCGGAACCCATCGAGTACAGGATAGTGTGCTCGCTTTTTGTCATTATTGATTGATCATAGGAGTTTAACAATGAGTGCAGATTTTTTTGCCCGTTTGCTTGGGATGATCTTTTTTGCGTTGCTGATCGGTTCTCTGGCTGGATTTATGGGCGGTGATATATTTCCGCAATCTCAAACCTTTTACGCTATTGTGTTGGGGCTGTTCGGAGCTTTGGTGGGGTTGGTTCTGACCCCCTATCTTACAACCCACCCGATGCGATCTTTGCGAGCATTGTTGAGGCGAGTGGAAACCCAAACGTTGCTTTCAGCGCTTACCGGCCTAATTGTTGGTTTGCTAATCGCCGCGCTTTTAGCGTTTCCCCTTTCTTTGCTACCCCAGCCGTTTGGCCAAGTCCTGCCCTTTATAGGCGTACTGTTCGTCTGCTATTTCTCGATTGCGATTTTTGTCATGCGCCAGCACGATATTTTCCCCATTTTTCAAGGTCGTCTTGTTAGCAGAGAACCGGCGGACTTAGATGAAGTCTCTGGCCTGGGAAGGAGAATTCTCGTTGATACCAGTGTGATTATCGATGGCCGAATTGCCGATATCGCTCGGACGGGGTTTTTGACCGGCTCGTTGCTGATTCCCCGATTCGTCCTCAATGAGTTGCAGCATATCGCTGATTCCGCTGACGGTCTCAGGCGTCAACGCGGGCGTCGCGGCATGGAAGTTTTGTCTCAGTTGCAAGAAGAGCCAACCGTTCCTGTTGAAATTAGCGACATAGATGTCGAGGGCGCCACAGAGGTCGATGATAAACTGGTCATCTTGGCCCGCCAACTCAACGCCCCGGTGTTGACCAACGATTACAACCTCAACCGAATTGCAGAGCTGCAGGGGGTCCCCGTCCTCAACGTCAATGAGCTTGCCAACGCTGTCAAGGCGGCCTTATTGCCCGGCGAAGTTATTGATGTAAACATCATCCAAAAGGGCAAGGAGGCCCGTCAGGGTGTTGGCTATCTTGACGATGGCACCATGGTTGTCGTCGAGAACGGTGTCAATTACTTACAAGAGGAAATCGAAGTTGTTGTTACCAAAGTACTGCAGACCGCTGCCGGTCGGATGATTTTTGCTAGTCCCCAAGAGGCATCAGAATGACGATTCAAATTTACAACACCCTCACCCGCCAGAAAGAGCCGTTTGAACCTATCGAGCCTGGCAAGGTCAAGATGTATGTCTGTGGCCCGACGGTGTATGACAAAGCTCATGTGGGCCATGCCATGTCGGTGCTCGTGTTTGACATTATCCGCCGTTATCTTGAATATCGTGGCTACGATGTTCGTCATGTAATGAATTACACCGACATTGATGACAAGATCATCCAGCGCGCTTTGATTGAAGGTGAAGATCCTTTTGAGTTAGCCGAGGGGTATGTGCAAGAGTTTGAGCAACATCTCGACGAGTTGAACATTCTCCACCCTACAAAGACGCCCCATGCGACCGGAGAAATCGATCACATCATCGCCATGGTTCAGGCGCTGATCGACAAAGGCTATGCCTACGAAGCGGACGGAGATGTCTATTTCAAAGTCAGCGAGGATGATGACTATGGCAAGCTTTCCGGGCGCCGCTTGGAAGATATGAAGTCGGGTTATCGCATTGATGTCGATGACCGGAAGCAAAGCCCGATGGATTTTGCCCTTTGGAAAGCGGCCAAGCCGGGCGAGCCCTCCTGGGAGAGCCCCTGGAGTGAAGGCCGCCCCGGATGGCATATCGAATGCTCGGCGATGAGTTATTATCATCTTGGCGAACAGATCGATATTCATGGTGGCGGCAATGATCTGGTCTTTCCCCATCATGAAAATGAAATTGCCCAAACAGAGAGCCTCACGGGCAAGCTGTTTGCTCGTTACTGGGTCCACAATGGTATGATGCAATTGTCCGGGGAAAAGATGTCCAAGTCGCTGGGCAATCTGGTTACAATTGAAGAATTTTTGGCTGACCACGAGGCCGATGTTTTGCGTATGCTGGTGCTCAATTCTAATTATCGCAGCCCGTTGAAGTTCAACGACGAGACTGTCGGCCATGCTGAAAAGGCGTTGGAACGTCTCCGTTCGGCGCTGCGTCCGGCATTACCCCAGGAGAATGGCTCTCAACCGGCCTTTTTGCGTTCCCAGATCGAAACGACCCGGCAAGGATTTGTCGAGGCAATGGACCAGGACTTCAACACTGCGGGTGCTTTGGGGCATCTCTTTGATCTAGTTCGGGCGATCAATCAAGCCCGGGATCAGGATGCCTCCTCAGAATCTTTGCAAGAAGCCCAAGAAGTATTGCTAAATCTGACCTCGGTACTTGGCCTGCGACTTGACCAGCCCCAGAAGTCTAAGAGCGAAGTTGAACCTTTTATCGATTTGCTCGTCGAGGTACGCACGGAATTGCGTGAGCACAGGCTTTGGGATTTATCCGATCGTATCCGTGATCGCTTGCAAGATTTAGGGGTCACCGTGGAAGATGGCAAAGATGGCTCGACCTGGCACTGGTAGAGCAACTTTGGCCACATCGGGAAAGCAGGAATTTTCAGTGATGGCGCGGAAAGATAGCAGTTTATGAAAGAATGGATCGTTGGCAGAAACCCGGTCTATGAGGTTTTGCGCGCCGGGCGTCGCGATATTTTTTGCCTTTGGGTTGCCAAAGGGACGGACGAGAAGCGACACTTGGCCGATGCGTTGGAGCTGGCCAAACAGCAGGGTGTTCCTATTTCCCGGGTGGATCGCGGCCAGCTTGATTCATCCCATCAGAATCATCAAGGCGTGGCCTTGCAAGTTGGTGCTTACCCTTACGAGACGATGAGCGATATTTTGAGGCTGGCTGATTCTCGCGGGGAGCCAGCCCTAATCTTGATTTTGGACACCGTTCAAGACCCTCGCAACTTAGGTACCTTGCTGAGAACGGCTGAACTTGTGGGCGTGCACGGGGTCTTGCTTCCCTTGCGGCGCACGGCGACGGTGACCCCCGCAGTGGTGTCAACCTCCTCAGGCGCGAGTGAGCATCTGTTCATCGCCCAGACAAATCTGGCCCGGGCCATCAACGAACTCAAGGAGAAAGGGGTGTGGGTTTTCGGCCTGGATGGTTCGCCTCAAGCCAAGTCCTTGCCGGATGTCGATCTCAGCGGGCCCGTCGCATTGGTAGTCGGCAACGAGGGGGCCGGTCTGCGCTCGCTGGTGCGAAAATCTTGCGATGTTTTGTTGCGTTTGCCGATGCGCGGGCGCATCGATTCGTTGAACGCTGCCGTCGCCGGTTCGGTGGCCTTGTATTTTGCCTGGGAGGCGCGTCAATTTTCCTGAGACTATTGACGATTATTTTGAATCCTGTTAGACTCGCACCCTGTCGATGCCGGGTTCTAAACCTTGCTAGTGACTAGGCCATCTGGTATAATTCGCGCGTTCTTCTGCGAACGGTGCAGATTTATAGGACGTTAAAAATTATATTGCCGACGTAGCTCAATCGGCAGAGCAGTCGCCTTGTAAGCGACAGGTTACGGGTTCGATTCCCGTCGTCGGCTTCGGTTATACATCAGATGGATGTTGTGATCATTTCTTAAAGAAAACGAGAAATGATTTTTTGACGGTATGACGAAAGAAACTTACGGGCGGATACCGAAGTGGCCAAACGGGGCTGACTGTAAATCAGCTGGCACTGCCTTCGGAGGTTCGAATCCTCCTCCGCCCACCTTATCTCGCCGAAGGGCACATTTGTGCTTTGGAGTGGATACCTGTTAGGAGAAGGAGACTAGCCCACATAGCTCAGTGGTAGAGCACATTCTTGGTAAGAATGAGGTCACGGGTTCAAGTCCCGTTGTGGGCTCATCTCAACAAGTTCGTTATAGCATAAGTAGATTGATAGTTTATTCTAGGAGTGAATCAGATGGCAAAAGAGACATTTGTACGCGATAAGCCGCACTTGAACGTAGGGACCATGG
>CAZXXW010000008.1:0-46391 GCA_964644835.1 uncultured Anaerolineales bacterium | reverse complement strand
ATCGAGGAAGAATACCTCCAGAATGCGGCCGACGTGGGTGACTATACCCTTGACGCCCTGGCCGAAATCCAGGTTCGCCACCCCCACATCGGCGACGTGCGCGGTATCGGCTTGATGATCGGCGTTGATTTTGTTAAAGATCGCGATAGCCGGGCGCCCTTCAAGAAATTCCGTGACAAGGTGGAATTACAAAGCTTCAAGCACGGCTTGTTGGTGATGGGCTGCGGCGCGAGCACGATTCGCTACGCACCTCCCCTGTGCATCACCAAGGCGCAAGTCGATGAGAGCTTGGAAATCTTTGAGCACGCGATTACCTTGACCGAAAAGGAAATCTAGACCAAATTATGCTCCCTGTTCTGCCTGATTTTCGCAGCCGGCAAAGAGATTATCTTCTCGAGATTGCCCGCGCCATCACCCAGGAGTTAGACCTGGACAAGCTGCTCACGCGCATCCTGCGTGTCGCTGTGGAAATGTTGGCGGGACAGGCCGGCTTGATCGCCCTGCGGCAAGATGATACCGGCTGGAGGGTGGCTGCTTCTCATGGGCTGCCCCCAGCTTTTTTGGATCAACTTAACCCCCTGCTGTCCCAGGTTCCGGACCAAGAAGACCCCACTCGTTTCGAACTCATCGAGATCAATAACCTGCTCCAGCGGATTACGCGCCAATCAAGCAATGATTTGCTCCGCGGCGTGGCTTTGCCTTTGATCGCTCACGAACGCGTCGTCGGCCTGACCTTCATTTTTCGCAACTATCAAACGACCTTTTCGGCCAACGACCGCGCCCTGCTGCAAAGTTTCGCCGATCAGGCTGCGATTGCCGTTCATAACGCCCAGCTTTATACCCAGGTGAACAGGGAGAAGCAGCGGCTGGGCGCTCTGCTTGATTCTGCTGCCGATGGGATTCTTATCTTGGGACCGGATCACATCATCGAACGCTGCAACCCCGCTTTTGCACGCTTGTTGGGAGAAGGTATCGACCAAATTCAGGGTCAGTTGTACGAGGATGTCGTCCGCTGGCTCCACCTCGAGCAGGGCACCACCTTAGAGAAAGCCGAGTCCGGCGGCTGGCCCTTGACCGCTCATGCCAATCTCTACGTCGAGGGGGACATCGAGCGCCCCAGCGGAATCCCGCTTCCTGTTGGAATCACTTACGCCCCGCTGCTTTCGCCAAAGGGAAAGCTGCTCAACATCATCGCCTCGGTGCGCGATATTACCCACTTTCGGGAGGCCGAAGAACTCAAGAGCACCTTCATTTCTGTGATCAGCCACGAGTTGAAGACGCCGGTTGCCTTGATCAAAGGTTACGCCGGCACCCTGCGCCGAGATGACGTCGCCTGGGACGATGAAATCGTTCATGATAGTCTCGAAGTTATCGAAGAAGAGGCCGATCGCCTGACCCTGTTGATTGAAAATCTGCTGGACGCCTCGCGCTTGCAGACCGGGGGGCTGGAGCTGAAGCGAACCGATGTGGCCATGGAGCCGTTTGCCGAGCGTTTTGCCGAGCGTTTTCGGATGCAAACGACCAAACATACCATCGTTGTCGATTTCCCGCCCAACTTCCCGGCTGTGAAAGCGGATGAGGATCGAATGGGGCAGGTGTTTCTTAATCTGTTGTCCAACGCGGTCAAATATTCGCCGGAAGGGGGCGAGATTCGCATCACCGGGCAGATCCGCGCCGACCAAGTGATCATTTGTGTCCAGGACGAAGGGCCGGGGATTGCCCCTGGCGACATTCCTCATATTTTCGACCGTTTCTATCGCTCTGAAGAAGCCAGCCGAACCACCAAGGGTGCAGGCTTGGGACTCTATCTCACTCGGGCGATTGTCCAGGCTCACGGTGGCCGTATTTGGGTGGATCCACGTCCAGGTGTAGGTGCTCGGGTCTGCTTCTCACTTCCTCGCTGATACTTTTCCTTTTTTCCTGTATAATACTTCTCTTGTTAGCGGTGTCAGACCTCAGGTGGGTGTTGCCATCTGAACTATGCTGCCGTCTATCGATAGAAAACAAGCCCACGATCGCTTTTGGACTTTTTGATCTCAAATAACCTGAACTGGAGAAATCATGCCTACAAAACAAGTACGATGTCCCAATTGTCAGCAGCCTATCAGCGCTGATGTTCAACAAATTTTCAACCAAGATCAAGACCCTCAGGCCAAACAAATCCTTTTGTCCGGTGCCTTCAACTTGGTTCAGTGCCCCCATTGTGGCTATCAAGGCGATGTGCCCTTGCCGCTTGTCTATCATGACTCGGAGAAAGAGCTCTTGTTGACCTTTTTCCCACCCACCATGAACATCCCTCACGACGAGCAGGAACGCAGAATCGGCGAGTTGATCAACCGGGTTGTAAAAGAACTGCCTCAGGAGAAGCGGAAAGGATATTTGCTTCAGCCCGAGACGATGCTCACCCCCCGGGCGTTGATCGAACGCGTTCTTGAAGCCGATGGGATCACCAAAGAGATGCTCGATGAGCAAGAAGAACGGATTAGCTTGCTCCGCCGCCTGATAGCCGCTTCCGAGCAATCCCGACCCGAGATCATCGCCCAAGAAGACGAACTCATTGATGAGAGCTTCTTCATGATCCTGTCACGTCTATTCGAAAACATGATGATGGCTGGGGACAAGGGCGTTATGCAAGAAATGCAGTCCTTGCAGTCGGCTTTGCTGGAGCATAGTTCTTACGGCCAGGAGGTTCAGGCCGAGATGGAGGAATTCGCAAAGGCACGTGAGGAGCTTCAGGCCCTCGGTAAGGAAATCACACGTCAGAAACTGGTCGATCTTGTCTTGGACGCCCCCACCGAGGCGCGTCTTCAGGCCTATGCCCAATTGGTTCGACCGGGGATGGACTATCAATTCTTCCAGATGCTCTCTGAAAAAATCGAGGCTGTCGATGAGGCAGAGCGAGCTGATCTGATAGAAAAGCGAGACAAACTGATCGAGATTACCCAGCAAATCGACCAGGCCATGGAAGAACGTCTTGAGCTTGGCCGCCAGAATCTGGAAGCCTTACTCGAGGCCGATGATCTCGAAACCGCCGTTGAACAAAATTTGCCTGCCATTGACGAGTTCTTTATCCAGGCCTTGACCGATGAACTCGAAAAAGCGCGCGAAGAGGATGACCTGGAGCGCTCGAGCAAATTACAAAGGATCATGACGGTTCTGAATGAGAAAATGAAACGCCCACCGGAATATGAACTGCTCGATGATCTTCTCGAAAAAGCGGATAATGAGAAAGCTTTGCACAAATCGCTCCAATCTCACGCTGACGAGGTCGTCCAGAAAATCGTCGAGATGGCCACGGGAATCCTCGGTCAGCTACAAGCTGCACAGGAGGCGGGGCAGGGCGATGCAGAGCGTGAGGAGATGCAGGAACGATTGGAAAAGGTTTATAATGCTGCGTTGCAAATTTCGATGCAAAGAAAGATGAAATCCTAGCAGTCGTTATTTAAACGGAAACAACCCTCCCTGAGTCAGGAGACTCCTGCTCCGGGGAGGGTTGTTTCCGTTTAAGAGGATGATTTCAAACGTTGAAGCGGAACAAGATCACATCGCCGTCTTGAACGACGTAGTCCTTTCCCTCCGAGCGCATCTTGCCTGCGGCTTTGATCGCCGCATCGCTGCCGTATTCCACGAAAGTTTCGTAGGGCACCACCTCGGCGCGGATGAAGCCGCGCTCGAAGTCGGTGTGGATTTCCCCCGCCGCCTGGGGAGCGGTATTCCCGCGCTTGATCGTCCAGGCGCGGACCTCATTTTCATTCTTGGTAAAGAAGTTGATCAGATCAAGAATTTGAAACCCTTTCCGGACAACCTTGTTCAGGCCGCTCTCTTCTGCTCCGGCCAATTGGAGAAATTCCTCCTGCTCTTCGGGGCTCATCTCGATCAGTTCTTCTTCCAGTTTGGCGCAAATCACAAGGAAATCGTTCTTGTGTTCGGCGGCGTAATCCCGTATTGTTTTAGCGCAAGGAGCGGATTCTGACAATCCGGTCTCGTCCACATTGGCGGCGTAGATGACCGGTTTGGCTGTCAGAAAACGCATCTCCTGTACCAGGGCTTTGAATTCGTTGCTTTGCTGGTCCGGATAGGTTGAAACCGGCTGCCCCGTCTCAAGATGCTCCCGCAGCGATTGGGCCAGATTCAGGGTTGGCCTGAGCTTCTGATCGCCTTTGACCGCGCTGATCAGTCTCTCGATTTTGCGCTCCAACTGTTCCAGGTCGGCGATAGAGAGTTCCAGGTTGATCACGTTGATGTCTGTGAGTGGGTCGATCTCGCCGCTGACGTGAGCCACGTTGGGGTCGTCAAAACAGCGAACCACATGGAGCAGCGCGTCGACGTCCCGGATGTTGGCCAGGAATTGATTGCCCAGCCCCTCACCTTGGCTGGCCCCCTTAACCAACCCGGCGATATCGACAAACTCGATCGTCGCGTAGATGGCCTTGGGTACGCCCGTAAGCGCCTGGAGTTTGTCCACGCGGGGATCATGCAGAGGCACAATGGCGCGGTTGGGTTGGATCGTGCAGAAGGGGAAATTAGCCACCTCGGCGTTTTGCGCCCCTGTCAGCGCGTTGAAGAGGGTGCTTTTTCCTACGTTGGGCAGTCCGACAATACCGATTTTTAAGCTCATCAATCGTTGTTGAAATTACATGCTGTTGCCGAAGGTTACAATTCCGATGTGCAGTTGGGGCAACGAGATGCCTTGATCGGGATAGTGGTTGCACAGTGAGGGCATTCCTTGGTGGTCGGCTCTTCCGGGGGTGCTTCTTCTTTCTTTTCTAGGCGATTGATCCCTCGAATGATCAAGAACATGGCGAAGGCAACGATTAAAAAGGTAATGATCGCGTTAACGAAAATGCCGTAGTTGATCGTCACTGCGCCTGCTTCCTGCGCCGCGGCGATGGTTTCATAGGGCCCCGCTGGGGTTCCTGATTTGATGACGGCAAAATAGTTGGTTAAGTCCACGTCCCCAAACAGGAGCCCAATTGGAGGCATCAGGATGTCATCTACCAGTGACCTGACAATCGTGCTGAACGCTGAGCCGATGATAATACCCACGGCCATATCGACGACGTTGCCACGCATCGCAAATTTTTTGAATTCTTTTAACATCGTTACTCCTTTGTATTGTGTGTAGTCTTGTTTGACCTAGGTTGATGCGATCGGATTGTCCAAGCGTAACCCGTGACCTCGCACGGTGATGATGTATTCATGATCGGGGTCGATTTCCTCGAGACGATTGCGCAAACGCCGCACAAGTGCATCCAGCGCCTGGTCAGAAATGGAGAGGGCGCCCTCTTCCCCCCAGATTGCGCTCATCAATTCCTCGCGCGGCACAACTCGTCTGGGATTATCGTATAAAATTTCCAATAACTGGAACTGCGATGCTGATAGCGGCGGGGTGATTTCCTGATCGCCGACCCAGACCCGGCGAGAGCGTTTTTTGAGCAGGAGTTTATACTGTTGAGAGGAGGCCAGCACGGCATGGCTGTCTCTTTCCAGCGGCAGCGTTGCGTCGGAGCTAAAAAAGATCAATTTCTGTGCCAAAGCAATGTGGATCATGTCCCCATCCGAAAGTTGGGTTGCCTCCTGGATGCGTTTCCCGTTGCGGTGGGTTCCGTTTTTGCTTCCTAAATCCTCAATGATCACACCCTCCTCGGTGGGCGCGATCCGGGCGTGATGGCGCGACACCTGCCGGTCGGGAATGTGGATGTCGCATTCGGGATCGCGCCCCAACGTTAGCGCCTCTCGGAGCATCCAACGTTGGCCATCCAGATAGCCTTCGTGTCCGATGATCACCGGGATGTCATGTCTGGTTTCGGTCATACATAAATCTGTCTACTACAAATGCCGATGCCCTGGGCTTCCAGCAATGCGAAGCAATCTTTTCCAATCATCCGGGAGACTGCTTCGTCGCAGAAAACGCTTCTCGCAGTGAGATATTGAGAATTACTGCTGGGCTTCACACTGACTAAAAAAGTCTCTGGGTGTATAATAACATAAAATATGATATAGATTAATACGCGCAGACGCGTCTTCTGGTTAATATTTTAAGGTTCTTTCAAGAAAGAGTTTATGCCTGCATCACGCCAAGCTGGAGAAATTTTAAAAGAGAGATATAAGGTTCGTCGCATTATTGGGCAAGGGGGTATGGGCAATGTCTATCTGGCCGATGATTTGCGCCTGGAAGGACGGTTGTGCGCGGTCAAAGAGGTCTATTATGAGGCTCAGATCGGCGAGAAGCTGCTCAATCAAGCCCGGGATCAATTTTTGCGCGAGGCCACCGTCTTGGCGCGCTTAGATCATCCCAATTTGCCCAAAGTTTCCGATTTTTTCTCGATCGAAGAGCGTGACTATCTGGTCATGGATTTTGTGCCCGGCCGCGATTTGAGTATCGTGACCACAGAAGCGCGCTTGAGCGAGACTTTCTTGGACGAACGTGATGTGCTTACCTGGGCGGCACAGTTGATGGATGCCTTGACTTATCTCCACAATCAGGATCCTCCCATTGTCCATCGGGACATCAAGCCGAGCAATATAAAATTGACGCCTAATGGGGTTGTCAAGTTAGTTGATTTTGGGCTGGTCAAAATTTTGGCCTCTGAGAATGTGACCATCACGGTGGTCCAAGGGCGTGGCACGGCGCATTATACGCCGCTGGAGCAATATGGCGGCGATGCCGGGCATACCGATGTGCGCAGTGATATTTTTTCTCTGGGAGCCACGTTGTACCATTTGCTGACCAACCAGCCACCGGAGGAGGCGCGCGATCGCTTCTTGAAGCCGGGCACGTTGATATTGCCCCGCGACCTGAACAGTTCGATCAGCCCGCGCACAGAGCGAGCCTTGCTGTGGGCGATGAGCTTGCACCCCGAGGAGAGGCCTCAAACCATCGAGCAGTTCCGCCAGGCTTTGTTGGGGGATTGGAACCCCGCCACCAAGCCTCGCTTACCGTTGCCCGCGCCCTCTTTGGCAGATTTGTTTTCCTCCACCGTCGAACGGCGGATGATTTTCGTTTCGTTGGGTTTGCTCTTCCTCAGTTTGATCGCTACCCTGGCCCCCTGAACGAAAACCCAAAACCCCTATTTATCTCTCAAAAAGAATAACGCGCTGACCCCCCAGCCGAGCAGAGCGCCCACAAAAGCGGTAATCAGCAATCCCCATTGTTGGTACCTCTCGATGACCCAAGCAGTGCCCGGCAAGGATACTGCTGTGTAAGTGTAGAGTAGCAACCCCGCGATCACGGCCGATAACGCCCAGCGAATACCCCAGCGAACCTGTCCGATCAGCGCGCCGGCTCGAGATGCTCCCCAGGCAACAAGGAAGATGAACAGATTTGCCAAAAACCAAACTTGAACCCCTGCTTGGTTCCCATCTTCGGGAGGGACAGGTGTAGGTTGCGGCGTGGGAGGTGGTGATGTTGCCGAAGGACTCTCCGTGGGGGTGTTTGTTGCCGTTTCAGTGGGGGTAACGACTGCTTCTTCTGCTGGGGGTACCTGGAATGAAATCGCTTCTGAAGCAGCGGAGCCGCTATTCGCTTGAATGCTGGTAAAGCCGGACTGCTCTATGAGGTAATCTACCTGGACAAGCCCGTTGAGGGTGTTTTCACTGATTGCCGGCATTTCTTGACCGTCGACGGTGACGATAAACTGAACCGGTGTACCATCAGGAACGGCATGGTTATTTTGGTCGAGAATCTTGCCCGCGGTCATGGTGATGATATCGCCAACTTGATAGTTGGGCGTTTCTGGGATTTCGGGGCTGGACACGGGGCTTGGAGGGGTCGTCGCCGAAATTGATAGCGGAATCACCTGATCTGGCTTAGGGCCGGTTGCCTCCATCAAATTGTAGCCAATGCCGGGAACCGAAACCGGCAGGCTCCCCTCCGGCGTGGTGATTTCTCTGAACAACAGGCGGGCGGCCACATCCATGGAGGCGGGGATCTTGCTGTAGATGCCAAAATACGCCGTCAATTTGGAGATATTGGTCGAATCCAGGTAGTAGGGCGCATTGGCAGCGAAGACAATGATTTTTTTGCCGGGGAGCAAGTCGGGCCGCTCTGCCAGAAAACGTTGTAGCGCAAGGGACTCCGGTCGGTTCGCATTGATGTCCAAGATGGTGAAGACGATCCAGTTGGCCCGCTGAATGGCTGTTTTGATCTCTTCGGCTTCTTCGCTTTCTTCGCCATTGAGCATTTGGGTCAAATCGGTTGATGAGTATGATTTTAGATAGAATTGGGAAACTTGGCCGCCCGAATTAGGCCCGTACAACGAGAGCACCGATTGTTCCAGCGAATCAATAGCGGGTATATTTTGGGGGGTACATCCGCTGCATTGTTGAGCCGTATACGTGTCGGTGATGAAAACAATCCGGTCGTAGAAGCCCGGGGGGCTGGGTAACAAATTCTCCAACTCTTCGCGCGGCGGGCTGATCAGCGTGGCGCTTCGCTGGGCCACCTCGGAGACAATCTGGCGAGACTCTGTCGTCCCGATACCGTTTAGCGGTCCCCGAGTCAAGACTTGTCCGAGGTTAAAAAGGCCATAGAGGCGGTACTTCAGCGTTAAAATACGGAGGACAGATTCGTCGACACGTTGGGCAAAAACAGGATCTTCAACGTATTTTTGGGTGAAGAAATCCAGCGTTTTGGTGATGGTGGTATAAGCATCTGGGTCGCCGTTGCTGATGAAGTTGTTCAAATAGAGCAAATCGTTGCCCGCCAGAAAGGCATCCAGTGCGAGGCGCCGGGCGTTGAAGGTCTCCTCGGTGGGGTCGTAAAAACGTCGCACAGCGCGGCTGCCCAGATCGTCGCTGACCATCACGCCGCCATCTTGACGCCAGGATGCCAGGGAGGGCAATTCCATCAACAGGCTGAGGGCCTGCTGGTCGAAGCTGATCGGTCGAGTAGTCGAGCGGATGTTTCCCTGTAGGCCCTGATAACGGATATGAGATACAAGCAGGCCATCGACCCGTTCACTGTCTGATTGCGCCTCGCCGGTGACGACAAAAAAGGGGGCCAAGTCAATTTGTTTGAGTTGCTCGAGCGTCTTTCGCACAGTAGCCACTTCGTTCTTAGGGAGGCGGTCGGCGCCTCCCAGGCCGGGAAAGTGGGTACCCACAACGGCGAGTCGCCCATTGCTTCCCTGGTGCAATCCGTCGACATAGGCGCGGCCCATTTCTCCCACCCAGAACGGATCGCCACCGAAGACGCGCACGCTCAAGTCGCCCTCTTCCTCCGGACGTGCAATCTCGGTGATATCGAGAGAAGGCCCGAAAAGCAAGTTGATCCCCAGGTTGGATAATTCTTCACCCGCAATCTGGCCGACTTGTTTGGCTAACTCCGGATTCCAGGTTGCCCCAATGGCCATTTGACTGGGCAGCGGCGTCACGCCATTGAACATCTCGCTGTTAGGCGCGCTATCCCCCTCCTGCGCCATGCCGATGAAAAGAGGGATATATTCGGGTAGGAAGATATCCCCCTCGGTGGTCAGATCGCTTTGAGAAGCCTCGTAGCGATAGGTTTGAAGTTGGTTCGTGAGCCCCCATGTGTTGGCCAGAATTTGGTCGGCGGTAGTAAAGTTGTCGTTCTCGGCCGATAGAATCACTCCGCCGACGAAGTGCTCGGTGACCAGATCAACAATTTGTGAATCGGGTTCTGCTTCGCTGCCCTGAAAACTGACCAGGAAGAGTTGCCCTATTTTTTCTTCGGGCGTCAATTGGTTGAGTGTATTTCTGGCGCGCGTTTCGGGATTCTCCGCCTGGGGGAGGGGAGAAGCCAGGGTGGGTTGGATCGGTAAAAGGGTTAAGCACAAAAGGACGACGAGAAAAAGTCCTCGATATTGTTTGGTACTCATTCTTCTCCTGTGCCGGGCAAATGATGGTTTCATTGGCATCGGCGGCGATGTTGCTTAATTTCGTTCTTGATCAAGAATTTCTCGGAGCAATTTTCGGCGAGAAGCTCCACTGAGTAATTCCAGATGGCGAACTCCTAAAGGGTCAATCTCTTCTCGGATGAGAGTCAATTCTTCATCGGACGGTGGCGGCGTCTCGTGGACATCATCCGAAATTTCGAGTTCGAATTTCGTTTTTGCCTGGATCCGTTTGATGCTCGAGCCCGGATGGTATGAAGTCAAGCGCATCCTTCCGTTGGCAAAGTCAAATTGGCCCAAGTTAGTAATCAGGTATTGCGGCCCTCGGCCCTGGGTTCGGGCCGGGTTATGCCCCATACCGGAGAGAAAGTCCAGTTTGGGCACAAAGGTCACCCGCGAGTGTCTCGGCACGTAAAGGTAGATGTCGCTGATGAACGTGGTCACATCGGGGATGCCGCCCGTCCCGGGGAGGCGCAGCTTGGGGGTGGTGTAGCTGTCACCGAAGGCGATATTGTTGAAATTACCATGCATATCGATCTGCCCAGGGCGAAAGAATTCCTTTGGGCGCAGGTTGGGCAAAATATCCGCGGCCGCGCTGACAAAGCCGATGTTGGTCAATGAGCGGTCCAGCCACAGGCTTTCGATGTCGGTGATGCTTAAAGGTGCCGGGCGGCGACAAATCCCTTGGCCGATTGCCGAAGCGAAGTATAGCGACGGCGCGTGGGTGTAGCGCGCTAGCAAATAGGCGGCTGAGACCAGCGGAGTGGCGATTCCCTGGGCGACCAGCTCACCGTCTTCGATCTGGCGGGCCATGCAGGTGATCATCATCTCTGCAGGTGTAGCTTCGTCTTCGTTCGTGATCATGATTGCGTTACCGCTTCGAGCGTCCGGCGGGCCAGAGGGGGGTCATCTGTAAAAACGCCGTCAACGCCCCATTGGAAAAGTTGGGTCAATGTTTGGGGATGGTTGACGGTGTAAACATGAACACGATAGCCCCGGCGTTGTTTCCGGGCGATCAACTGCTTGGTGGCATCCTGGAAGGCAGGATGCAAGGCTTGATGGGGTACCCAGCGTCCCAGCGGCGAGCGCGCCCAGGCACCGATGATCCCAGCCCGGGCCAACAATCCCAGGGGGATGTTGGGGGCGCGTTGATGAAAGCGGCGCAAAGCGATCGGGTTGAAAGATGAGATCAAAACCCGGTCATCCAGGTTGCAAGCCCGAATCCGCTCAGCAACCACCTCGGGGAGAGAATCGGTCGGGCTGGCGTAGTTGGTCAACTCGATGTTTAGAAAAATCTCTGAGCCGATCTCTTCCAAAACTTCATCCAAGGTGGGGATGGTCTCACCCCGGAAGGCCTGGTCGTAAGCTTGGCCTGCATCCAGCGTCCGCAATTCTTCCAGCGTTAAGGAGCCGACCTTCCCTTTCCCATTGGTGGTCCGGTCGACGGTCTGGTCGTGGATGATAACGACATGACCGTCAGCCGAGAGCTTGGCATCAAACTCGATCGCGTCAGCCTGCTGCTGGATGGCCAGGTGAAAGGCCGCCAGCGTATTCTCCGGGGCGTAGGCAGACGCACCTCGATGGGCGAAAATAGTAGGCCGGGGGAGTTTCTCGTACATGCTTACGATTCAGGCCGTTGGGCCAATATTAGAGTTTGACGAAATAAGCTGCCGCGGCGCGATCGATCAATTCCCGCGACATGGTCGGTTTCAAAGACAAGAAGCCGGAAATATCAAGAATTTGGTTGCACAGGTCACGCGGATGGGAGGCGCGTAGGTTGCGGTCTCGCTTGATGTACCATTCTTGGAGCAAATAGGCCAAACCCTGATCGCGGTATTCTACGCCCTTGCCCTTGGCCACCCGCTTGAAAATCTCGCGGTATTCCTCGTAGCTGGGATCGGTGACTTCGATCTTGTGGCGCAGACGCCGCAAGAAAGCCTCATCGACCAAGTCTTTGGGCGGCAAGTTGGTCGAGAACACAACCAGCACGTCGAAGGGCACCTCCAATTTGCGGCCTGTGTGTAGGGTGAGGTAATCGATCCGGTTTTCCAGGGGGACGATCCAGCGATTGAGCAAGTCTCGGGGCCGGACCAACTGGCGGCCAAAGTCGTCGATCAGCAGAATGCCACCGTTGGCCTTGACCTGGAACGGCGCCTCATAAAATTTGTTCACATCGTCGAAGACAAGGTCAAGCCCCTCGAGGGTCAACTCGCCGCCCACCATGATGAAGGGGCGTCGAATCAGCACCCAGCGGGTGTCCCGGCGAGAACCCGCCCGCAACGAGCCTGTCCCCCGGTCGGTGGCGTGTTTTTCGGGTGCTTTTTGATGGTTGACCGAGTCATACAGTTTGACCACCTGGCCATCAATGTAGAGTGCATAGGGGATATACATAGTTGTGCTCAAGACCATTTTGCCGATGGCCTGGGCTATGCTGGTCTTGCCGTTACCCGGCGGGCCATACAAGAAGATCGATGTGCCCGAATTGACAGCAGGCCCGATCCGCCGGAAGATGTCTTCGTTGAGGATCAAATGCGAGAGCGCTTTGCGCAAGATGCGATTGGTCACCCGTAAGCGTCCCCTTTGTTGGCGCTTGACCGAGCGGGTATAGATCTCCAGGGGAACCGGTGCGGGGCCAGCGTATTGGCTTCGCTCCAGGGCCTCGCGCGCCCGGGCGATTCCTGCGCCTGTAATTGCATATTGATAAGAACCTTCGCCAAGCCCCATCTGGGAGGTCTTCACCTCGACAAATTTTTCCCGCTTGAGCGAATTGAGAATATGATCCATCACCCCGGCAAAGGGCAGCGCCATCGCTTCGGCGATCTGAAATCCCGAAAGATACCCTTGAAAATAGAGCACTTTCAAGGCCAAGTCTTGCAGCCAGAGCTCAGAAAGTCCGGTATCGCTCACTTTGGTGATCGGCGGGGGAACGAAGCGTGATGTTTGGGTGGGCTGTCTGCCGGATTGGTTCGATTGATTCATGGCTCGCCTCGC
The DNA here is from genome assembly GCA_964644835.1 of uncultured Anaerolineales bacterium. Taxonomy (GTDB): domain Bacteria; phylum Chloroflexota; class Anaerolineae; order Anaerolineales; family UBA11858; genus JAYELX01. The sequence continues at coordinate 33,546 of CAZXXW010000008.1, read as the reverse complement.
AGTTGTGCAATGATAATGAAAGATGATTTGACAGATTGATTATAGCACGCGTCCAAGGGAACGACTAGAATCGAGCCGGACGAGAGTCATCAATTCTGTTGGGATTGAAGTTGCTGCGCCCGGGACAAATTAAGGTATAATTTTGGCCATGAAACTCACTGTCCTTATGCCCGTATACAACGAAATTGACACCGTCGAGGAGATCATCAAGCGAGTTCAGGCCACCGGACTGGCGGACGAGATTCTCCTGGTCGATGATGGTTCCGTTGATGGAACCAGAGACATTCTCAAAGAGCTGGATGGTCAAGATGCTATCAAGGTGTTTTACCATGAGCGCAATCAAGGCAAAGGCGCAGCCGTCCGCACCGGGATCAAAAATGCCACCGGCGACGTTCTCCTGATTCAAGACGCCGATCTGGAATATGACCCTCGCGACTACCCCAAGCTGCTCCAACCTTTGGAAGAGGGCATGGCCGACGTGGTTTATGGCTCCCGCTTTTTGGGCGCGCCGCGGCGTGTGGCCATGTTTTGGCACATGGTTGCCAACAAGCTGCTTACCTTGATGACCAACGTCCTCTACGACACCATCCTGACCGACATGGAAACCGGCTACAAAGTGTTTCGGCGCCAGATCGTCGAGGATATACCTTTGCACGCCCGCCGCTTCGAGTTTGAGCCTGAGTTCACTGCCAAGATCCTCAAGCGGGGTGTGCGCATCTTCGAGGTGCCGATCACCTTCAATCCTCGCGATTACGACGAGGGTAAAAAGATCGGGATGAGCGACGCCTTCGAGGCGATTTGGGCCTTGCTCAAATATCGATTTGTGGATTGATCGATTTTTCGCTTGCAACTTGAGCGGGAATAGGCTATAATTTCAGCCGCTGTCGGGGCGTAGCGCAGTCAGGTAGCGTGCTTCAATGGGGTTGAAGAGGTCCCGAGTTCGAATCTCGGCGCCCCGACCAAAACACCCGGAAATCACCTTCCGGGTGTTTTATGTTTGGAAAACTTTACGAAAGATACTCCCCAACTCTTTCCGTCGCCAACTCGTAATTTCGATAATCCAGGGCGTTGACATCGCGGAAGCGCGCGACTATCTCCTGGGTGATGCCCAGCTTGCGGTAGCCGGGCTTGTGCACCAATTGATTCACGCTGATGATCTTGGCCCGTTTGTTCTTTTTCCCCAGGAGCGCTTTGATGAAGGCGTTTGTGTACGGGGTGATCCCGACGAGATCGATCTCCGCGACGCTTTTGCCTCCCAAGGCTCGCGTTTGATAATTGGCGAACTCCTGGCGAAAGGCATATTGCTTGAAGGTGATCTTTTCATCGAACGGTACCGAGACGCGCCAGCCCGGCTGCCCCCCCGTCCTGCGCCAATGCAGAAATTGCGACACCATCCGCTCCAGCGGTTCGCGCAAAATCACCGTGGTGTAGGGATTTTCGAAGCGGCTCTCAACCCGATCAAGCTCAAAATGCCCGTGGAGGGCGGTAATATCTTCGGGGATCGCATCCAGATCAATCCAGGGGAGCAACTTGTCCGAGCGTTGGACGAACTTGATGTAGATGGTATAGAAGAAATGCAATACCGGTGTGCCCTCGAAGGCGTTTTTGATTTTGTTCAGCAGGGGATGCGCCGGTGAGAGTACAGGGACATCGGACATGCGGATGAACTTATCCTTGCCTGCCTTGTAAAGCAAAACATGCTCGGCGCCGTATAACGTTTCCAGGGCTCCCATCAGGGTTGTTCCCCCGGTTCGCTCAATGTGAATGCTCAGGTGGATGCGCTTTGGCTTCATTGTCATCTTCGTTGAAAAATGCTCTAGTCGTAGACGCTGGGGTTGACACAGTGCGGCAGGGGGTTTCCTTCCAGGCCAGCGAGGAGATTATCACAGGCCAGTTCGGCCATCCGGCGGCGGGTGTTTTTGGTTGCCGAGCCGATGTGGGGCGTGATGACGCAATTGGGCTGATCGTAGAGCGGGTCGGTGGGGGGAAGCGGCTCCGGGTCGGTGACGTCCAGTGCCGCGGCCGCGATCCAGCCTTCTCTCAGGGCCTGGAGTAGATCCTCGCTGACCACCACGGGGCCGCGGGCCGCGTTGACCAGAATAGCTGTCGGCTTCATCGTCTGGAGGGCCTCGGCGTCGATGAGCCCCTCGGTTTCCGGCGTGAGGGGCACGTGCAGGCTGACGAAGTCACTCTCGGCGAGTAGCCTTTCCAGGGGCAGGCGGGTGGCGCTTAATGCAGCTTCCACCTTAGGACGGGGCGACCGGTTGGCGTAGACTAGCTTGACCCCGAAGGCGTGGGCCCGCCGGGCCACGGCCGTTCCGATTTTGCCCATCCCGACGATTCCAAAGGTAGCCCCGTCGAGATCGGCGCCCAGCCAGCCGGTAGGCGACCAGGTTGTCCATTGGCCTTTGCGGGCGTCGCGAGTCGCCTCGGGCAAGCGCCGGGCCGCGGCCAGGAGCAGGGCCATGCTCAGGTCGGCGGTCCCTTCGGTGAGCACGCCAGGCGTGTTGCCCACGGGAATGCCCCGCCGGGTACAGGCCTCCACGTCGATGTTGTCGTAGCCTACGGCCATGTTGCTGACCACCTTCAGGTTCGGGGCTTGGTCAAGTACCCCCTCGGAAACGGGAATCGTCAACAGGGTCAGGAGCCCCCGCGCCTCCGGGAGATGCTCCTCCAGCTCGGGACTTAGTTCTGTCGCTTCCGCCGGGCCCGCGATGGTCCGGCAGCGTCCTTCCAATTTTTCCAGCCAAGGTTCGGGCAAGCTGTGGGTAATGAGCACAAGGGGTTTATTTGGGTTCATGATGCGCTTTCTTCTGAATGTTTTTTGCTTTCATAAGTGTAAAGCAAAAACAAGCCGACGGCAATATTTGATCGATGTCTTTGGTATCTAAGCCTTCATCCTTGTGTTATCATTGGTATCTGAATTCACTCCGGCATTCTCAAATCTTGGGGTGAATTTGATTGCTTAAATGTAGGCAAGATCTTAGAGGTTTGCTGATGAAACTTAATGTCCGCTTGTTCTTTAAAACAATGTACCGGAGTTTCTTTGACTCTGAGGGCACGCCCGGTCGTTTGACGCTGAAGAGATTTTTTATTCTCTTGTTCATTTTTTTGTTCTATCCACTTTGGCATTTTAGCATCCGTCTGGCCTATGGTTTGGATGAGCTTTTTTACCCTGAACATCAGAACCAAAACATCGAGCAACCTATTTTCATTGTGGGCAATTTCCGATCGGGTACGACCTTGCTGCATCGTTTGTTGGCTAAAGATGACCGCTTCACCGGGATGAAGAGTTGGGAGATCTATGTCGCCCCTTCCATCGTTCAGCGCCGCTTCATCCGTTGGCTGATGAAGATCAACCGTTACATCGGCAACCCCGCTAGGCGAATCATCACCGCTTTTGAAAAGGCGTTGCGGGAATATTCTTACATGCATAAAACCGGACTCGACGCGGTGGAGGAAGATGGTCAAATTTTCCTGCATATATGGTCTTCCTATAATTTGTTCGCCTTTTTCCCTTTCCCGGATTTGGTCCGCAATTACATTTATTACGATGACGAAGTGTCCGAGCAGCAAAAAGAAATCGACATGCAATATTACCAAGAAGTGCTCAAGCGGCACATTTATGCTTACGGGGGCAAGCGCTACATTGCTAAAAATCCAACTTACTCGCCCAAAGTGCGCACCCTGCATGAAAAATTTCCTGATGCAAAATTCATCAACCTTGTCCGCAACCCTATGCGGGTGATTCCATCTTCTGTGAGCATGTTTTCCAATCATTGGAAAACATACGGCGACCCGGAAGGTGAGTATCCCCAACCGGGCCCAGCGACCATTCTCGAGCACGCCCGGCATTGGTACGTTTATCCGCACCAATATCTCAAAAATCTACCCTCCGATCAATACAAGATGGTGCGTTACAAAGATTTGGTCGCCGACCCTCAGGGGACGGTGGAGAGCATTTATGAGCAATTTGACATTGAGATGACTGCGGAGTATCGCCAGATTCTTCATCAAGAGTCGGAGAAGGCGAAGCGTTACAAGAGCAGCCACCAATATTCCCTTGAAGAGATGGGCCTGGATCAGCAGGAAATAGCCCGGGAATTTCAGCATGCTGTACGCGATTACGATCTCGACATCAAGGAGTAAGCAAGCGGGGCGGCGTTCTTTATATCGAAATATATATCCTTGCCTCTGGGAGTGATACATGCATAGTTGCGACAGTTTTGTTATCGTTGTTTATGGTTGAGACAGATCGTTTTCGCATTGGGGAAAAATGCAACTTTCTCCCTGTTTCCTCGTATATTGTTTTGAGAAAAGGCTAGGAAAGTCGAAAAAGTCCTTCGTGTGAAGCGAGGCTATCTTCGCCTATGAAACTAGTGAGCGATTCATTTTTATAGCCAAAAAGGAGACCTATGTTATCAAAATATCGTACCCCCATTCGTTGGATACTGGCACTGACCCTTGTGCTGGTTTTAGGCCTTGGCGTTGTGGGGACAGCGCAGGCTTTTGAGTATATTGAGAACGAAGACGTGCCCGCCGATGAGGTCATCGACGATGACTTGTTCATCGTTGGCGACAGGGTTGTCATCGATGGCACGGTCAACGGCGATTTGTTCGCATTCGGCCAGAGTGTGATCATCAATGGCGTCGTCAATGGGAGCGTTTTCACCGGCGCGCAGACCGTCGAAATCAACGGTGATGTGGCCGGAAGCTTCTATAACGGCTCCAGTTCCGCGGTGGTTGGTTCTGATGCCAGCGTTGAACGTAACGTCTATTTCGGTGGTTTTTCGCTCTCCGTTGAGGATGGTGCCGCTATTGGCCGCGATGTCGCCGCGGGTGGCTATCAAACCACCTTCAACGGCGAGATTGGCCGAGATTTGTATGTCGGCGCTGCCTCGTTGGAAATCGGCGGCACGATAGGCGGTGACGTCAAAGCTGATGTCGAAGGTCCATCCGGAGAAGAATTTTATATGCCCTTTATGCCACCGGGTGTCACGGAGATGAAGAGCCCGGGTATTTATATTGCTGAAGATGCCGAAATTGGCGGCAAGGTCAGCTACACTAGCCCGGTGAATCAATCTGAAAACATTGAGATATCGCCTGAAGGTGGCGTCACGTTCAGTACGCCGGTGCCTGATCAGGCCGATATGAAAGATGAGCCCAAGGTCCCCTCGGGGCGCGTCGGCGCGGCCCTCAAAGTGGGGCAGTGGTTCCTGAAACGATTGCGCGAATTCGTTACCCTCTTAATCCTGGGCGCGCTCGCCTTGTGGTTGATCCCCGATTTGTTCAACAAAGCCTTGGACAAAACCGAAAGCAAGCCGCTGCCCGCGACCGGATGGGGCTTGCTCACCTTGATTGTTGGTTACGTCGGCGTGGTCATCTTTGGTGCCCTGATCCTGGCGATCGGCATCTTCTTCGGTGTCCTCACCTTGGGGGGCTTGGGACGCACCATCTTCGGTGTTGGATTCTCCAGCCTCGGTTTTGCCTTCACGATCTTCCTGCTGCTGGTCAACTATGGCTCCAAGCTGGTGATCGCCTTCTGGGGCGGCCGCTGGATTATGGGCAAGTTGGCGCCTCAAGCGGCTGAATCCAAAGTGTGGCCGCTGGTGTTGGGCGTGGTGATCTACGTGCTTCTGCGCGGTATCCCCATCATCGGTTGGATCTTTGGCCTGTTCGTCACCCTGATCGGCCTTGGCGCCATGTGGCTGGTCTTCCAGGATTGGAACAAAAGCCGCAAGGGTGTCACCGCAGAAGCTGAAGCAACTGTCTGATAACGAACATCTCTAACTGAGGAGGTCAACCGTGACAGCAAACCGTAATGTACTTCGTCGTTCTCGCAGCAATAAGGTTGTTGCCGGAGTCTGCGGGGGGTTGGGAGAATTCTTTGGGATCAGCGCCTTCTGGTTTCGGCTGGCCTTCCTGATCGCTTTGATCCCCGGCGGTGTGCCGGGACTGGTTCCCTACATCGTCTTGTGGATCGTGATTCCCAAAGAATAACCCCGACGAGAGACAGAATACAACAAGAGCCGACGCAATCAGCGTCGGCTCTTGTTATTTCTTGTAAGTCTATCTTCAAATCCTAGCTTGCATGCGCCTCGGCCATCTCGATGCGTTTTTTCAGGGTGGGGTGAGAGTAGAGCAATATTTCAACCCAGGGCTCCGGATCGATCTCGGCGAGGTTTTGGTTGGCCAATCGCGTCATCGCGGAGACGAACGCATCCGGTTTGTCGGTCGCTTTCAAAGCGTAAGTGTCGGCACGGCGCTCGCGCCAGCGGGAGAAGGCGTTGCCCAGGGGCATGGTCATAAGCCCGTAGGCGCCCATGGCCAGCAGGAAAACGGGAAAGGCGGCAATATTGGCAACTCCCTCGAGTCCAAAGAGCGAGACGCCCCAGCGCAGTCCCAACCCGGCGAGATAAAATCCAACCAGGGTGACCACACTTTCGACGGCAATACCGACGGGAATGTCGTTGTGGACGTGATGACCAAGCTCGTGAGCGATGATCGTTTCGATTTCGTCGTTGTCGAATTCATCTAGTAGGGTATCCCCCAGGATGATCCGGCGGGTGTTGCCCAGCCCGGTCAAGCCGGCGTTGGCGGCCTTGGTCCGGCGGCTCATATCAAACTTGAAGACGCCTTTCACGTTGGTGCCCGCTTGTTCGGCCAGCCGGGTCAGGCGCTCGACGAGGTCTTCATGTTCTTCGCCGAGGGGCTCGAAATCGTAAAAAATGGGGAAGAGCAGAACGGGCGCCAGGTTGGCCAGGATCACGTTGAAAACGAGCATCAGGCCTGCTGCCCAAAGCCACCAGGTATCGGGGTAAGCTCGCAAAACCAGATAAATCAACTCCAAGATCAGCCCGCCCAAAGCAGCCCCGAGCAGAATCCCTTTGATCTCGTCGATGACCCACTCCTTGAAACTCTGATTGGACATCTCGAAGCGGTGCGGCAGGACGAAGCCGGAATAGTAGTTTAGCGGCAAGGTGATCAGATAGTTGATCCCGCCGAAAATGGCCACAAACCCGGCCACCAGCAGCCAGGGATGGGTGAGATAATTCTCCAGAAAGGAGCGCAGCGATTCGGCCCAGCCAAAGAGCAGCCAGGCCAATGAATAGAGGCCGGCGATGATGAGCCCAACCAGCATCAGACGCCGGTTGATGCGGGCGTATTCCTTCGCTTTTTCTTGACGTTGGGGGTCTAGTTTGGTCTTGTTTTCCATGCCGGAATTATAGCATGGAGCAGCCTGGCTGTGTTCAGGCTTGGTCCCGTTTTTGACGCTCTAACTGGCCCAATCCCCACAGACTGATCGCCAGGATTACCCAGGCGACGAACTGGACGATGCGCAAACCGTTGAGCAGGGTCAGGCTGTTGGCGCGGAATCCCTCGATGAACAGAAAAGCTCCGGCGCTGAGGGCCAGGAATCGCCCCCAGGTTTCACCGGCCAGCCTGGAGGGTGAATCCGCTTCTCCGGCTCGGCGGGGCCAGATCAGCCCCAGGATCAGGATTCCGGCCAAGATTTCGTAAATCTGGGTTGGATGGCGCCGCGTTCCCCACAGATAAATTCCCCAGGGAAGGTTTGTGGGCGCTCCGTAGGCGTCTCCTGAAGCGAGATGGGCAAGACCTAGGGCAATGATAAGGGTGGCCAGGAAGGGCGTGCTGGCGTCCAGGCTGCGCCACAGGGGCATCTCGTGGCGGTTGCCGTAGATCAGCGCAAGGATCAGACCGATAGCACCACCCCCCACCGGGTCGAGTAGTCCGGTGTTCAGCGAGAAGATGCTGCCGGGGTCGGAGAGAAAAGCGTCGAGGTGGCCGGCAATATAGGAGAGACGCGCCCCCAAGACGGTTGTGATGATCGCGGTGAAGAGCAGGTTGGAGATGTCGTTGCTGTCGATGTCGAAGTAGGGAGCCCACTTTTCGGCCAGGGTGATGCCGCCCCACACGCCGAGCAATAGAGCCAGCGAGGGGACTTGCAGCGCCAGGGGGCCAAGGTTGAGCACGGGGAACATCAGGGCGCCTCCTCGAGGAGTTCTTGGATACGGGTGCGTAGAAGCGCTTTGGACATTGATCCGATCGTCTTGTGGCGGATGATCCCCTCGCGGTCGACGAAGAAGGATGTCGGCAGCAGATGGGAGCGATATTTTTGTGCCACTTCCCCTTCTCTGTCGAGCAAGATAGAGAAGGTCAGGCCGCGTTCTTCGACGAAGGCGGACGCGTCTTGAAGGCTATCTTGATTGGTGGCGTTGACAGCCAGAATAACGAAGCCTTGGTCCCGGAAAGCGGTGTACGCGGCTTGCATGGCGGGCATTTCGGCCCGGCAGGGAGGGCACCAACTGGCCCACAGATTGATCAGCACTACCTGGCCGCGATAATCACTCAGGGCGGCGCGTTCTCCATCGAGAGTCTCCAACTTGAAACCCGGCGCCAGAAAGCCGTTTTGGGGCGCGGTGATCGTTTCATCCGCCGCGCTGGAAACATCCGCCGCGCTGATCCAAATCCAGGCAGCCGCGAGTACAAGTATAGCGATGGAGAAAGGCGTCCAATAGCGTCTAATCATGATCCTAATCAAGCGGTAAAACGACATGGAACGAACTGCCCGGATGGGTCTCCTCGTCATAGCCGGGGCTTTCCGCCCACACGCGCCCGCCGTGGGCTTCGACAAAGCCGCGCACAATCGTCAGGCCCAGCCCCGCGCCGCCGCCCTTGAACTTGGTCTTGCCTGTTGAGTGCAGGGCGACATCGCCGGTCTGGTAGAACTTAGTGAAGATCAATTCTTGGTAGCGGGGGTCGATGCCTACGCCGGTATCTTTGACGATGATTTCGACACCTTCCTTAGGACCTTCTCCATTGTCATCGGGGAGTTGATTGCCGGTAATCGAAATGGTTCCTCCGTCAGGCGTGTATTTGATCGCGTTGCTCACCAGGTGATCGAATACTTTTTGCAAGGCATCGAAATCGCCCTCGATGTTCGGCAGGTCGGAGATTTTCTTATCAAAGCGCAATTTCAGATCCCTCTCTCGGAAGGCCTGGGCGTAGCCGCGGCAGACCTGGCGGAGAAGCTGGTCAAGCTTGACGAGGCCCTTTTGCAATTCAAGTTCTTGCATGTCGATCTTGGCGACTTCGAGCATGTTGTCGATGATGTCGTGCAAGCGCTGGGAGCCGTTGTAGATGCCCTCGATAATTCCTTTGCCGGCCAGGTCGCCACTCAAGCCAGTGTCTTCCATCAGCATCTGGCTGTAACCGCTGATGATCGCCAAGGGTGTGCGCAACTCGTGGGACGTGATGCTGATGAAGTCCGACTTAACCCGGTCGAGGCGTTGCAGCTTGGTGTGAGCCTCTTCCATCGCTGCGTAAGCCTTGCGGAATTCGCTGTTTACCTGCATGATGTTCTCGACCAGGAGAACATTCTGCAAAGCGACCGCGGTCTGGTCGGCCAAGATGCCCAGCAATTCGATGTCTTCGGCATAATAGGGCTCCCCCGATGTCTTTGGACCCAGAACCAGCAATCCGACCCATTCATCCTGGGCGTGGACGGGGATATGTACCTCCATGTCCAGGCGCGAGAGCCAATTTTGCTCACTGGCGGTGATGTTCTGGTAGGCTGGTAGCAAATCGACCTCACCCTTGAACAGGGTCCGTCGTTCCTGGCCTAAAGTCTGGGCTAAGGCGCTATCTGCCGGGATAATCCCTTTCGAAGCGGCGTCATCCCGGTCTTTCCCCCTTCGCAAAACAAACTGTTTGTTGCCTCTGTTGATTGCTTCCAACTCAACCAGAAAAATCTCGCCGCTTTCCACCTCTAGCGCTTGCTGCAATTTTTCGATGATCACCACAGATAAAAGTTCAAGATCGAGGACATTGCTGATGCTTTGGCTGTAGTCCCGTAGAATCCCGCCAATGTCATGATTCTGGCCAAAAAACAGGCGATTGAGCCATTCCTGAAACCAGCGGATCAACGGGCTGACGAGCAAGGCCAGCAAAACCGCGAAGATAATCGTCAGCAGCCAGGGATATTGGGCTAATTGGCTTTGGAACAGCATCCGGACGCCGAGAAAAAAGAGTCCGTAGGTGGCCAATTCCATCGTCAAGGCGAGCAGGCTGTTTAGGATTCTGCGTAACGCTACACCCAACTGGAACACGCGCGGCGCTAAGATCGAGTAAACGATCACGGTTGTGCCAAAGGTGTTCAAGACCGTGTAGGGCCTTTGCAGCCAAATCAAACTGATAGCGTTGGCACCAAAGAGAAGCAGAATCCCAATCCCCCAGATGAACAAGCGGTTGCGCAAGTTGGTAATTTTTACCTGCCTGAAAGAACGCAACGTTAGTTGGATCGTGTTTACCGAAAAGACGACTGTGCCAACGACGAGCAACCCAAATATGAAATCGATGCCTGCAAAGCCAAGTCCCTGCAAGGGAGTGACCAGCATCGAGGGCGGTAAAGCCAAGCCGGCAGCCAGCAAAACGACAAAGGCTGTAAATCCGGCAATGTTCCAACGCTTATTCCGAACGATGCGCTGAGTCAGTGCCGAGCCGAGAAAACGCAGCATCACGCTGCCCAGAAAGATGCCATAAGCCCTCCAGTTGAGGGCAATTGGGGCGGGGAGATAGGGCTCCAGTCCCAACCCTTTTAACTCGATGAGCAAATAAATCAAAAGAAAAACGCTCAACCAGGGAGCGATTTCTTCATAGGTTTTTCGCCTCCGGATTACACTGCCGATCAGCAGTAAATAAAGGACGAAACTAATGCTGTGGGTTGCCCAGATGATGTCAAGAGTCATGTTTTATGCGTTCGCTTAAAAACTATTCATGCATTATACGCAATTATAGCCTATATATGCCCCGATCCGGAAAGAGTTTTGCTATAATCCTTTTGTTGATTAGATAAACCAATCTTAATGAGGCGCGTATGCATACAACCCTGATTTCAACCGATCAACTTGCTAACCATCTTGGCGATCCCAAATGGGTCGTCGTCGATTGCCGTTTCGACTTGGCCGATACTGAAAAGGGACGCCGGGACTATCAACAAGGTCATATCCCTGGAGCGATTTACGCCCATCTGGATGACGATCTTTCTGGCTCGGTGAGGCCCGGCGAAACTGGCAGACATCCTCTTCCCGATGTGGATCCCCTTGCCGAGACCTTCTTGTCCTGGGGCATCGATTCCGATGTTCAAGTGGTTGCCTACGATGCCCGCGGTGGTGCCATCGCCGCCCGATTGTGGTGGCTGCTCCGCTGGCTGGGTCATGACGCCGTCGCGGTACTCAATGGCGGCTTTCCCCACTGGGTGGCCGAGTCTCGACCTGTCACTACCGAGGTCCTCACGCTGCAACCCCGGGAATTTCAACCCCACGTGCGCCCGGAGATGCTCGCCACCGCCGAAGACGTGCTTGCCCATTTCGGCGATCTCTCCTATCGCCTGGTCGATTCTCGCGCTCCGGGGCGCTACCGAGGCGAAGAAGAACCTCTCGATCCCGTTGCCGGGCATATCCCCGGCGCGCTTTCGTACCATTTCGCTAGAAACTTACAGGCAGACGAAACCTTTGAATTGAAACCGATCTTGCGAGGTCGGTTTCAAGCCCTTCTCGACGACGTCCCTGCCGAAAGGACCATTTTTTACTGCGGTTCGGGCGTCACCGGCGCGCATAACGTCCTGGCAGTGGCCTACGCCGGTTTGGGGATGGCCCAACTTTATGCCGGTTCCTGGAGCCACTGGATCACCGATCCCGAACGGCCTATCGTGCAAGGAAAAAGATGAGTGACCTGACCATTTCTCTCGCTCAGATGAATTTTCAATTCGGCCAACCAGAGGCGAATGTCGAGCGCGCTGCCGAGTGGGTCGCCAAAGCTGCTGAACGCGACAGCGACCTGCTGCTCCTTCCCGAGTTGTGGCCCAGCGGTTACGATTTAGAACATTGGAAACGTTACGCCACGGTGCTGGATGAAGGACTCTTCCCTCGCCTGGCCGACCTTGCCCGCCAGCACCGAATTGCTTTGGGGGGCTCACTGCTTGAGGCTTCTGACGGCAAGGCCTACAATACCTTTGTCCTTTTTGGCGCCGACGGCGCTACCTTAGGTGTTTATCGCAAAATCCATCGTTTTCGTTTGTTGGATGAGCAGAAATGGCTTGCTGCCGGACAAGAATTGGCCCTGATCAATGCCCCCTGGGGCACTACCGGCTTGAGCATTTGTTACGATCTTCGTTTTCCGGAGATGTTTCGGGTTTACGGGCTCGGCGGTGTCCGCTTGATCTTACTGGTGGCCGAGTGGCCGCAGACGCGTATCGGGCACTGGCGGATTCTCTTGCAGGCCCGCGCCATCGAGAATCAAACTTACATTGCCGCGGTCAATAAAGTCGGGAAGAGCCAGGGAGCCAAATTGGGCGGCCACAGCGCTGTTATTGATCCCTGGGGTAGGCGCCTGGTTGAGGGTGACACCACGGAGGCACTGCTCACTACCGAGATAGATTTTCGTGAGATCGAGAAGGCCCGTTGCTTTTTGCCCGTCTTCGACGATCGCCGACCCGATATTTACTGCCTCGCCGGGGAAGACGATGATTGAAATCGATGGTTCTTTTGGTGAAGGGGGCGGCCAAATTCTGCGCAGTTCGCTGACCTTATCGATTTTAACCGCCAAGGAATTGCGCATAGCCAACGTGAGGGCCAAGCGCTCCAAGCCGGGGCTCCGTCCGCAGCATCTTGCCGCGGTCAAGGCAGCCGCCAAGGTGTGTAAGGCCTCGACGGAGGGAGCTTCGATCGGTTCCCAGGAATTGGTCTTTCGGCCGGGCGAAATTTCGGCAGGCAAGTATCGCTTTGAGATCGGTACCGCCGGCTCTACTGCGTTGGTTTTGCAAACCATTTTCTTGCCGCTCACCCGGGCACGATCCGCATCGACGGTGACGATCACGGGGGGAACGCATGTGCGCTGGAGTCCCAGCTTTCATTACCTCGATTGGCATTGGCTCCATTTTCTTCGCCAGATGGGTGTGGAAGCCGATTTGACCCTGGAGCAGGCCGGGTTTTACCCCCAGGGTGGCGGGCGGATTCGGGCGCGCATTCATCCCGCTGACGAGTTAGCGCCACTCAACCTGACCGAGCGCGGTGACCTGATTCAAATCCGGGGTATCTCTGCCAGCGCCAATTTGCCCGATCATATTGCCCGGCGGCAGCGGCAGCGCGTCGTCAGTCGCTTGGGGCATAAGGTCCCCCTCAATGATATTCGCACAGTCGAGTTGCCTTCTCCCGTCAAGGGAACGATCATGCTCCTCTTAGCCGAATACGAGCACACCCAAGCATGTGTCTTTGCTTTGGGGGAGCTGGGCAAGCGGGCCGAGACCGTTGCCGATGAAGCTGTTGATGCCTGGTTGGACTTCGATCGTTCCGGGGGCGCTGTGGACCGTTACCTGGCCGACCAACTCTTGCTGCCCTTGGCGCTTGCTTCCGGTCCCTCGACATTGTACACTGCCGAGGTGACTCAACATCTGCTCACCAACGCCGAAGTGATCCGCTCGTTTTTGCCCATTGAGATCGAGATCGACAGCCCGTTAGGCGAGCCGGGCCTCGTTCACCTGAAGCCGACATCCGATACCTGATACCTGGCACCTGACATCTCAAACCCCAAATGCACGCCACCTTCCGCTTTTACGCCAAATTGAACGACTTCTTGCCCCAGGAGCGCCAAGGCGTTGATTTCAATGTTCAATTTGCCGGGCACGAGACCGTCAAACATCTGATCGAATCCCTCGGTGTGCCTCACACGGAGGTCGATTTGATTCTGATCAACGGCAGGTCGGTCGGGTTTGGAGCGCAGGTTCATCATGGCGATCGCGTCAGTGTCTATCCCGTTTTCGAGAATTTCGATATCGATGCGATCACTCACGTCCGCCCAGAACCGTTACGGGAACCGCGCTTTGTGCTCGATAATCACCTGGGCAAGTTGGCCGGTTATTTGCGTTTATTGGGCTTTGATAGCGTCTATCGCAATGATTTCGACGATCGTGAATTGGCTGAGATTTCCGATCAACAGGGACGCATCTTGTTGACGCGCGATCGCGGTCTTCTCAAGCGTGGTCAGGTCACCCGCGGCTATTGGGTTCGAGCTACGGACCCCGAAGAGCAGATTGCCGAGATCGTTCGCCGCTTCGACTTGGCTGGTTTGGCCGAACCGTTCAAACGATGCGCCAACTGCAACGGGCTGCTCCGCCCCGTCCCCAAAGCCGACGTGTATGACCGCCTCGAGCCGAAGACCAAGCTGTATTATCACGAGTTTCGAATTTGCCAACAGTGTGGTCAGATTTATTGGAAGGGTTCTCATTTTGAGCGGATCGAATCGTTTCTCCACGATGTGATCCATGGCAGCGGCCAAGGGTAGCCGTGAGACGGTGCTAAGCCTCCCACAATGGGATCACCTTTGAGTGAGTCAGCTTGTCTGTTAGGAATCAGCAAATATACCCTCCAGAGTCGGTTGAACTGGTTTATAATTGATTGGCTTAAGGCTATTGTAACTATTCTAGGTAAGACTCGTCTATAAAAAATTCGTCAATGACTATGCGGAAAAAAGGAAACGATAGAGCATGTTGAATTCATTTTTTAAACCATCTTCGGTAGCGGTAATCGGCGCGTCACGTGACGAGGACAAATTGGGTTACGCCGTGTTGGAAAATTTGATCGAGGGTGGCTACATCGACTATGGGGAAGTTTACCCGATCAATCCTAAGGCGGATGAGATCTTGGGGTATAAGGCCTATGCATCGGTTCTGGATGTGCCCGATTCGATCGATCTGGCCGTGATCGTGATCCCCTATCAGTTCGTTCCCGAGGTATTGAAGGAATGCGGCGAAAAGGATATTCCCGCGGTGATCGTGATCAGCGCAGGGTTCCGCGAGGCCGGCATGGAAGGGCTGGAACGTGAGCGCGAGTTGATCGCCATCGCCGACGAGTACGATATCCGCCTGATCGGTCCCAACTGCCTCGGTGTGATCGACACGATTACACCGATGAACGCGTCTTTCTCCGCCGGGACGCCGCCGAGCGGGCCGATGGGTTTTATGTCCCAATCGGGTGCTTTGGGAACGGCGATCCTGGATTGGGCCCAGGCCGGGCGGCTGGGATTGGCCAAATTTGTCAGTTTGGGCAACAAGGCCGATGTTAGCGAGATCGATTTGCTCCAGGCCTGGAAAGATGATCCTGACACCAAGGTGATCATGATGTACAGCGAGGGCTTGCCCAACGGGGAGGAGTTCATTCGTGTGGCCCATGATGTTACCAGAGAGAAGCCAGTTGTGGCGATCAAATCGGGTGTCACGCAATCGGGGTCCCGGGCAGTTTCTTCGCACACCGGATCGCTGGCCGGTTCTGAGCAGGCTTATCAGGCGGCCTTCCGCCAGGCGGGTGTGCTCCGGGCTAACTCGATGGAAGACCTTTTCGATATCGCACTGGCGATGGGCTACCAACCGCTCCTTGATGGTGACCGCATCGCCATTGTGACCAACGCGGGCGGCCCGGGCATTCTTGCTACCGATGCCTTAGAGCGCTCCGGGATGAGCCTGGCTCGCTTTGAGCTGGAGACTCTCCATGCGCTGGAGAAACATCTCCCCGACGCGGCCAGTGCGGCGAACCCCGTTGATGTGCTTGGTGATGCCCGCGCTGACCGTTACGGCTTTGCTCTCAAGGAGGTCGCCAACGACCCCAACGTGGACGGCATCATGGTGGTGCTCACCCCCCAGGCAATGACCCAGATCGACGAGACGGCCAAAACCGTCGGCGAGTTGGCTGCCGAGTTTGATAAACCGATCCTGACCTGCTTCATGGGCGAGGCCAAGGTGCAATCGGGAATCGACGTGCTCACCGAATACGGCGTCCCCAACTATGTTTTCCCTGAGCGGGCGGCGCACGCTTTCCACGCCATGTCTCAATATCGCAATATTCGCAACCGCCCGGAATCAGAATATGCCGAGTTCGATGTTGATAAGGAGAGTGTCGAAGAACTCTTCAGTACGGTGCGCGCCGAGGAGCGTCTCTCGATCGGTGATGCCGAAGCCTGGACGATTCTGGAAGCGTATGGCTTGAAGACGCCGGTTTCCAAGCTGGCTTCCGATCCCAACGAGGCCGTCCAATTTGCCAACGAAATCGGATACCCTGTGGTGATGAAGATCGCCTCACCCGATATTTTGCACAAAACCGATGTCGGTGGTGTCAAGGTGGGCCTGGAAGATGCCGAAGAAGTCCGCGATGCTTTTGAGTTGATGACCTACCGGGCGGAGCGCTATTTGCCCGATGCTCGTTTGTGGGGCTGTCAGATTCAAGAGATGGCTCCTCCCGGCGGCGTCGAGGTGCTCGTTGGCATGAATCGCGATCCTCAATTTGGCCCCTTGGTCACCTTTGGCTTGGGCGGCATTTACGTCGAGGTGCTCAAGGACGTCACCTTCCGCATCGCCCCCTTTACCGTGCGAGATGCCGAGAATATGCTCCGCGAAATCCGCACCCACTCCCTGCTCGATGGTGTCCGTGGCAAACCGCCCGTCGACAAAGACGCCATTGTCGATACAATCTTGCGGATCGGCCAATTGGTAACCGATTTCCCCGCGATTACCGAGTTAGACATCAACCCTTTGATCGTCTACCCCGAAGGGCAAGGTGCGATTGCCATCGATATGCGTTTGATTTTACAGGAATAGACGTGCCATCTAAAATATTCGCGGGACATGTCACTCTGAGAGAACGTTTTTTGTGAACGAAGAGTCTGCAACGTTGATATATGAAAATTTTTGGCAAAAGACATCTTCCGAATGAATTGATCTATTTTATTGAAAAGTTACAAGATGACCTTTAGAAAAGAGGAGACCTGATGAAATCCTTGTATGTAACTTCTGTTGAACGATATTCTGGAAAAACCGCTGTTTGTCTCGCGCTGGGCAAGCAATTGATCGAGGATGGCCACAAAGTCGGCTATTTGAAGCCGCTCAGTTTGCAGCCTTTCAAACAGGCTGGCCGGGTGATTGATGAAGATGCCGCTTTCGTGCGCGACATTCTCGAATTGAAAGCTGATCCTGCTGATTTAGCCCCCGTTGTCATCGATACAGACTTTCTTTGCGACTATCTCACTGGTTGTATCGAGAATGATCTCATGCCCAAGATCAAAGCCGCTTCTGAAGCGGCCGGTGCGGGGAAAGATTTCCTCATGCTCGAAGGTGGCGGCAGTTTGCGAGAGGGCTATGTCATGGGCTTGCCCACTGCCGATGTAGCCGCTGAATTGGGCAGCAAAGTGCTCGCTGTGGTCAAATACCGGGGCGATGTCCGCCTGATGGACGACACTCTGGCCGCTTCTTTCCGTCTGGGCGATGCCATGTGTGGCGCGATCATCAACCGGGTGCCGGCATCAGAGACCAAATTCGTCGAAGAAGTTGCCATCCCCTGCCTGGAAGAGCGCGGCATTTCCGTATTCGGTTCCTTGCCCGAAGTGCGCGGCTTGGCTGCCCTGACTGTCAAGGAGTTGCTTGGCGTGCTCGATGCCCAGGTACTCACCGAGATCGGTGTCACCGACCGTTTTATCGAGAATCTTACCGTCGGCGCCATGACCGAGGAGGCCGCGTTGAGCCGCTTCCGCAAGCAGCGCAACAAGGCTGTGATCACCGGCGGCGACCGCACCGACATTCAGCTTGCCGCTCTGGAGACCTCGACGACGTGCCTGATCCTGACCGGGAACTTGCACCCCAGCCCGCTGATCATCCGCCAGGCCAATCAGTTGGGTGTTCCTGTCTTGTTGGTGCCGACCAACACGATGGAAACGGTCGAATCGATCGATCGCATCTTTGGGCGCACCCGCCTCGGCCAGAAAGCCAAGCTGGATCAATTCCGTGATTTATTGATCAACAATGTCAATATGGAGCGGCTGTACGAAGCGCTGGGTCTCTAGGCTGCACCACGCTTTTTCTCAAACCGAAACTCCCGCCACTTCAGAACTGGCGGGAGTTTTTTATTACGCCATTCTGTTTCCCTATTTACCCGACGTATTCTTGCGCATCAGCGAGGTGAAATAGGTGCTGCTTGCCTCGGTATTTTTGGCAATGTCAACCAACAGCCAGATGCCCTGGCCGATGGCGGCCAAAAAGAAACCCTGCAAGCTGATCGCCGCGCCACCGAAGATACTTATCACGATGACTAAGCCGGATAGATCAGGCATCAAAGCGGGTGCCGAAATGGAAGGCTGCTCGCCAAAGAAACCGGACAATCCAACGACAATTCCCACCAGAATGACCAGTAGGCCAAGCATAATAAAGATAACGGATGTGATTCGGGCGAGTGTTTTCATGGTTTTCTCCTGATTATCGGTTGCTTGTTTTTGTTTTGCGTGAGGAATCTACCCTGCTGCTAGATTGAAAACAACATATGTCAATTATAGGCCATTTCCTTGACTTCATCTGGCGATTTGGCGTTCTGCGATCAGAAAGTTTTATCCTCCCCTGCTTTGAATGATATAATTTTGGCACCTTCTCAAGAGCCAACTCACACGGAGATGACTCCATGAACGACAAACTCAAGACCCTGCTCGCCTTAATTTGTTTTGTTGCTGCATTGACTCTGCCGCTGCTCGGCCTGGCTTATGGCTGGTGGCGTTGGAACGTACTCACCGGATTGATCATCATGGTGGCGATTTTTGTCTTTTTCTTCGCTGCCGGAGGCTTGGCACTGACCCGAGTCCGTGATCTCTCCTGGCTGGGGACGAGCTTGCCATTTCTCTTCGGCGGGCTCTACACCGCGCTGCCAGATCTAATTCCTCTACAGGTTGATGATGCCATCGCCACAACATCGGGCGCCTTGCTCTCTTATGCCCTGGCGATGCGCAAGCAAGAGGGAGCCCGCTGGTGGGTGATCTTACCGCTTCTCGCCGCAGGGATTTATGCTTTTTGGGGAAGCGCAATTCCCGGCCCGGTGGATGAGATTGTTGTCAATTTGGTCGCTTTACTGGTCGCCGGCGCGGGGACGCGCGAAACGGCGAATCAGGAGATAGAGAGCGGATCAGATAAGTCTTAACGCAGAGCTGTCGAGTGGGTGTGCTGTGCACGTCTAATGAGACGCAGAGAAAATATTAACACTCCGCGTCTTCCCGCAAGGGACACACCATGTGCCTCTCTCCGACTCAGCGGTAAGTCTGAGCTAGAAAGCGTTTCAAGTATTATGGCAGACAACATCGTCAGCGTGTCGTGGGGGGACCATCTCGTTTTTGGGGAGGGGGATGGGCGCTTGACTACGCCCGCGACGCTCTCCCGGCGGATGACCGTCTGGCGGGATGAGTTGGACGCGCAGATCATCCATTGGCGCATTCCCCGGGCCGAGATTCCCGGCCGCTTTGAGCGCGCCCCGGATTATCCCGACACCATCGAGCGGCGCGAGACGATCGATTGGGATTATGCTCAGGACGTGCCCGAGTTGGCCCACCAGCATGGATTGCAGGCTTACCTGTATGTCTCCATTTTCGACGAGGGTTGGCCCCTGGCGCCGCCCGAGGTGCGAGCTGTCAGCTATCATAACGCTATGCACGGCCAGCACATCGCCTGGCAGAGCGATTTCAGCCGCCGTCACCCCGACTATGCTCTCGTCGATCGCACGGGCAGCCAGCGCCAATGGGGCGTCCTGTGCCTGGCCTACCCGCAAGTGCAGGAACATTTCGTCGGGAGATTTCGCTGCTGGTTGCAGCGAGGCGACTGGGATGGCTTGTTCGTCTGCACCCGCTCGCAATCCAGGCCTGCCGAGCACGGCGATCAGTTTGGCTTCAACGAGCCGATCCGAGAAGCGTATCGCGATCGTTACAGTGTTGACATTCTCGAAGAAGAATTTGACCTACAACGATGGCGGGATATGCGTGGCGAGTACCTCACCGAGCTGGTCATCCGGCTCCGGGAAATGACGAACAACTTGGATGTGAGTCTGATGCTCGGACTACCTCGGGGCAGGGTCCTTGGCCCCCCACTGGATAACCGTTCCATTGACTGGCCCGGCTGGATGCGGGGGAAACTCGTCGATGGGCTGGTCATCAATCAAAATTCTTCCCGGTGCCCGTCAATGTGGCATCGTCTCTGGCCAATGCATCGCGGCGACGGCTATTTGCAAAATTATCTCACCGGACAGGGTTTGCCTCCGTTGGGTGAACACATCCGGGTGGGGTATAATTCAGTATTCCGGCATTCGGACGATGTGGCCCTGTTTGTCGCCCGCCAATGGGATCAACGCGATGATGGCGAAGAAAAAGCCCTCTTGGCTTGCTCGGCGGTGAGCGGCTTGGTGTTTAGTTCTTTTCGTTTTGACAATCCGGAGACCATCGCCCGGGGCAATTGGGTTGCCTGAGAGTTTGTTGAGGAGTTTGAAGATGAAAAGATTCTGGTTTTTCTTGTTTTTGATTTTTGTTCTGATGTTGGCAGCTTGTGAGCGGACCGCGCCGATCGAGCCGACCGCCCAACCGACCGAAACGGGGACGGAGGCTTTGTCGTTATCCGATCTAACCAATCAGACCTTGACGGCCAAAGCTATTACCGTCACGGTGTCGACGGCAACGTCGACCGTTACACCGGTCGACACGCCCACCGCCACTGCCGAGGCTACCCAGCCGCCGCCAACGTCCACCAAAGAAGCGGATACCACTGCCACGCAAGAAGAGACCACTCCAACGGAAACCTCCAGCCCGAGGCCGACGGCGACATCGACCAACACGCTGACAGCGCAGGAAGCAGCGATCCGGCTGATGGCCGAAATCAACTTTACGCGTTTTTTCGAGGTTCAAGAAGGCACCCCGGTGACAATGTCGAACTGGGCTCATCCCGAAGCGGGCTGCAATTGGTTGAGCGTAGCCGGGCAAGTCTTCAACTTGGAGAACGACCCGGAGATCGGGTTCATCGTCGAAGCGGGCGGCAACCTGGAGGGGGAGCCCATTTTAGGTCTGTCGCTTACCGGCTTGGGCAGTGTCTACGGGCCGGGCGGGTATGAAATCCAACTCGCCGACCAGCCGATTGTCTCTCAGGATCAGGTATGGGTGCAGCTCAAAGATGAGGCCGGTAACCCTCTATCCTATCCGATCTATTTTCAAACCTATGACAATTGCGACAAGAACGTGATCCTGTTGAACTTCGTGGAAGTCGCCGACGTGCCACCTCCGCCGGAGACATTTACTTTTTTCTTGCCGATGATTCAAGGACCGTAAGCTTCGATCTCTGGTCAAAAACGCACGGGGTGGGTGACGGTTGTTTTCGAATGGCCGTCACTTTTTTTGGTCGCTCTTATCGCCCAGCCTGTCAGACCAAGGGCGGTTTGACCTTTGCTTCTCAGTAAACATTGAGATGGGTTTAGGCTTTTTGGATTTGTGAGATGACCGAACCCAACGGAATTTGTATGAAGAAATTGATAAAAAATTGGCTTGTTTTTGAGGTTTAGGATATAATAGGTTTACAAAAAATAACTGACATTGGAGTTTCTTAATGACCTTGATACAAGTTGAAAATGGCAAAACCGTTCGTTTAGTGGGATTTCAAGGAGGACGGGGGCTCAAACAAAAATTAACCCAATTGGGAATTTCTCCTGGCGAACAGGCTCGTGTGTTACGTCGGGCACCGCTGGGAGGCCCTGTTCTTGTCGAGGTGGCGGGGCGTTCGATTGCCTTGGGGCGCGGTGTCGCTTCTAAGGTGATTGTTGAGGAAGTCTAGATGCGCTTCGCTTTGGTCGGACAACCTAATTGTGGCAAGAGCACGCTCTTCAATCAAGTTGCCGGTTACAAAGCTGAAACGGGGAATTTCAGTGGTACAACCGTTACCTATACGGAGAGCAAAGTGCGCGTGCTGGGCGAAGTCATTGAATTGGTCGATCTCCCCGGCACCTATACGTTAACCGCCTCGAATCCTGCCGAGCAAGAGGTGCTCCGCTATCTTAGTTTCAATCCCGTTGATGTAGTCATCAACGTGCTCGATGCATCTCATCTGGCTCAGAGCCTGAATCTATCCATGGAAGTGCTTGAATTGGGCCGCCCGACTGTGTTGGCTTTGAACATGATGGATGAGGCCGCCCGTTTTGGTATGACCATTAACGGCCCCAAGCTACAAGAACTGCTCGGAGTGCCTGTCTTGCCTTTAGTCGCCAGCCGCGGCCGGGGGGTCCGGGCGGTTTTCACCACGGCTTTGCAGCAAGCGCGACAGGGCGAGATCCCCCCGAGACCAAAATACAGCCGCGACCTGGAACGGCATATCTGCAGCCTGGCCGACCAAATCGAGGGAGGGGTTGGCTCGCTGGGCCCGGAATCGGTGGCGATCAAATTGCTGGAGGGCAGTGAAAAGCTCTGGGCTCGCCAGGCTGACATCCTGCCCGATTTGCGAGAAGAGATCGAGCAGGCTCAAGAGAGCATCGAAGAGCAGCGGGGCCACACACCGCTGTGGGCTTTTGATACCGAGCGCAAAGGGTTGGCCTCGCGTCTCACCAATCAAGTGGTCACCCAGGGGGAGCGGCGAGTCACTTTCCGTGATCGCCTTGACGATATTCTTTTGCATCCTGTTTGGGGCTATGTCGCCCTGATCGCCATTCTTTGGGCTTTTTTCCGGCTGGTCTATTCCGTCGGCAGCCTACTGGAAGGCCCGTTATTGACCGCTTTTGATACGCTGGCCCTCTGGCTGAGCAATATTGTCAGTCTCGATACATTTTGGGGCGAATTGCTCAACGGCACGGTGCAGGGCATTGCCGGCGGCGTTGCCATCGTGCTGCCTTACCTGGTGCCTTTTTTGCTGGGAATGGGCTTTTTGGAGGATGTCGGCTATCTTTCCCGTTTGGCCTTTTTGATGGATGCACTGATGCATCGATTGGGGTTACACGGCAAAGCAATTGTCCCCTTTATTCTGGGGTATGGCTGCAATGTGCCCGCGGTGATGAGCACCCGCGTGCTCGAGGAGCGTCAGGATCGTTTTCTGGCCGCGACGATTGCCTCGCTAGTTCCCTGTGCTGCTCGCATTTCGGTCGTCTTCGGTCTGGTGGCCTTTTATTTGGGCCCCCGGCTGGCCGCCTTGATCTATTTGTTCAATCTCATCGTCATTGCTTTGGTCGGTCGTCTAATGTCTCTGGTGATGACAGAGAAGACCCCTGGGCTGATTATCGAGATTCCCGTCTACCGTTTGCCCACTCTCAAAACCGTGTTCCACAAAACTTGGTTTCGAGCGCGCGAATTCATCGTTGACGCTTGGCCGTTGTTGATCATCGGCAGCATCGTTCTGGAGGTTTTCAACCGTTTCAATATCTCCCGTTGGTTGAACCTGGCGTTGCGGCCCTTTACCTGGCTGCTTGGGTTGCCCTCGGCGGTTGGCATCCCGTTGATCTTCGGTGTGCTCCGCAAGGAACTCTCCCTGATCATGCTCCGCCAAGCCCTCGACGTTACCGATTTCTCTCAGGCTTTATCACCCGTGCAGATGATCACCTTCACCGTTTTCATTGTCTTTTATCTGCCCTGTGTGGCGACGCTGATGGCGTTGCGCCGCGAACTCGGCGGGAAAGATGCTGCCAGAATAGCCGGCCTCACCGTCGTTGTAGCGATGGTGACAGCCTTAATGGCCCGAGGTGTTTCATCGCTTTTCTACTAAAACGGAGCGATCGCTATGCCCCTTTTCGATCATTTTGGCATTTTAGCCCCCTTTTACGAATTCTTCATCAAGCCCGCTCCGCCGGAGATGCTCTGGCAACTGGCGGATTTGCCTGCTTCGGGAATTTTGCTCGACGCCGGCGGGGGAACCGGGCGTGTGGCTCAGTTCATGAACGGGAAGATCGATCAAATTGTAGTCGCCGATTTGTCTTTTCCGATGCTACAACAAGCGCAGCAAAAGGATGGCTTGCGCGCGGTCAACGCTCACACGGAGAGGCTCCCGTTTCCCGACGCTTGCTTTGACCGGGTTATCATGGTCGATGCTTTCCACCACGTTTGCGACCAGCACGAGACCGCCGCGGCCTTGTGGCGGGTGCTCAAGCCCGGCGGCAGGATCGTCATTGAAGAGCCCGATCTGGGCCACTTTGGGGTCAAGCTGGTCGCTCTAGCAGAAAAACTGGCCCTGATGCGCAGTCATTTTCTTTCACCCGCTGAGATCGTTTCCTTGTTCGATGATTTTGACGCTCGAACCAGGATCGAAAAAGATGGCTACATCTCCTGGATGATCATTGAGAAATCATGAACTGAAACTGTATCTCTAATAATAGGAGTTACGCAGTTAACATCAAAATCCACCGCTGGGACGCTGAGTGCACAGAGATTTGATTAAAAAAAGAGACAAAAACAGCGTTTTTCTCAGCGTTCTCTGTGTCTCGGCGGTAAATTTAGCCTCATGCACGTAAGTCCTGTAAAAAGAAAAAACCACAGCCGAAAAAACTGTGGTTTTTTGCGTTAATCGTTGAAGACCTTATTTTTCAACGCAAGCCAGGGATTCGATCCGCATATCGCGCATCCGCTCTCTCAACACTTGCGCTGCTTTCTGGGTCATCAAGTATCCAAAGAGGCAATCTTCCTCGAATATTTCGCGTAATTCGGTCGCATCGAAAGCGATTAGTGAGCAGGTTGTGTCCAACGCTTTGGCGCTGGCAGTAGCCTCATAGGGTGGAATCAAGGCTGAGGAGCCGAACAATTCTCCGGTGCCAACCGTGCTGGTAACGACCTCGTCCATGGCCATCTCACGGGTCAGTTGGCCGGCAATATCATCTGCGGCCTCCTCGGCGGGCACTTCGATGAATATGGCGACGGCGCCTTTGGCAACAAGGTAGAATTTATCCAGTTTGTCGCCTTCTTTAAAAAGCACATCCCCTGGGTTAGCGGGGACCTGGTCGCCCAGTTTTGCCAGGGTTTCGATTTGTTCATTGTCTAACTTCGCGAAGATTGGGAATCGGCGGATAATTTCGGGGGATATCATGGTGCCTCCTTTGTCAGATGAGCTTCATGATTCGAATGATTTAATTTCGTCTAAGACCATTTCTGTCACTTTGGGAATTGCGGCGGCAACTGCGGGGGTGGGCTCTTCGCCAAAATCGAGAATTTTCTCCACCTCGACGGCGAAGATGATGAATTCCTTGGGCAGCTTGGCACCCATCCGTTCTCCGGCTTCGAGTGCCTTGACCAGCGTGGTATCGTGTGTTGACCCGCTGTGCTGGATGGGGCTGACCTCGCACAAGTCGTCCAGCGACATCCGGTGGATTGTGCCGGGTTTTTCGCTGCGATGCTGCATGTAGGCGTCGATCAAGATGACCCGATCGTAATTGATCATCATTTCCATCAGCCTGAGCCCCCCAACGCTGGCTTCGGCGACGCTTATCTTCTGGCGTTGTTTCTCGGAAAGAGCTTGTTCTACTCGGCGGGCCACCTTGACTCCCACCCCATCGTCTGTCAAGATGGGATTGCCTAAACCGATCACGATTGTGTTCATGCTATGAGATTAATCAATCAGCCATCGGCAGACCAAGGTCGCCGACGGCTGATTGCATGTGTTTTGATTTTTCTTTAGTCAATGTGCTGGGTGAGCACGTCGACGATTTCACCGTCTGCATCGCGGATGGTTACTTCCAGAGGCATCTGTCCGGGCAGCGAGTGCGTCGCGCAGGATAGGCAAGGATCGTAATTGCGGAAAGCCATTTCGATCTTGTTTAAGACGCCCTCGGTAACCTCGGTGCCTTTCTTGATCAGGCCTTGGGCGGCTTTCTTGATCGACATGGCGATGGGGGCGTTGTTGTTGGTGGTTCCCACGACCAGGTTGACATCGGTGAGGATGCCATTCTCGTCTGTCTTCAGGTGGTGCGTCAGGGTGCCGCGAGGCGCCTCAACACAGCCAATGCCCTCATTGGGCGTATTGGTGACCACGGGGCGGACATCTGGGTTGGTCAGTTCGGGATCCTCTGCCAATTCAAGCATCCGTTCGGCGGCGTAGAGCAACTCGATCAAGCGGGCCCAGTGGGTCGCCAAGCGGTGATGAACGGGCTGGTAGCGGCCGTCAACCTTTTTGCTGCCCAGAGTCTCGTAGAATTTCTCGTAATGTTCCTGAGCTTTGGGGGTTGCCATACCGTCCGATGCGTTCAGCCGGGAGAGCGGGGTAGCGCAGTACACGCCGCTGTCTTTGCCGTCGGTGAATCCGTTCCAGCCTACACCTTTCAGGTAGGGGAATTTAAGATACGACCAGGGCTCGACATGTTCGGCGATGTGTTCGGCGTAATCCTGGGCGTCGTACTTGACGAATTCTTTGCCTTCGGGATCGACGACGCGTATCTTGCCATCATAGAAATTGACCTGGTTGTTCTCGTCAACCATACCCATGTAGTACGTGTTGTGGGTGAAGGCGTCCGAAACGATCAGATCAACATACTCTTGATTGCCGAGAACGACATTGTTGAACAGATCCAGGCTGAAGAGGCCAAATTCGATGTTTTGTTTGGCAATATCGATCAGCTCTTCGCTCATCTCGTCGGTAACAGCCACACTCCAACCGCCGGGCAGACCGGCAACAGGGTGGATACCGCGGCCACCAAGCATCTCAATGACATGGTGATTGCGTTTGCGGTTGTTGATCACTTCCATGCCAGTCTCAACGCCGACTTTGTGAATCACGCCGAGGATGTTGCGTTCGGCGGGCGGTCCCTCGGGGCCAATGATGAAGTCGGGCGCACCCAGGGCGTAGAAGTGGACACAGTGGTCGGTGACATAGAAAGCTGAGTAGAATAGCTCGCGAATCTTCTTGACGGTGTCAGACGGTTCCATGTTGAAAACACCGTCCAGCGCCTTCGTCGAGGCCATGTGGTGCGCCTCGGGGCAAACGCCACAAATGCGCTGGGTGATGCGGGGCATCTCTTCGGCAGCTCGTCCGATTGAAAATTGTTCGAAGCCGCGTAATTCGGGCACCTGGAAGTAAGCGTTGGCGACATCGCCCTCTTCATTGAGAAAGATTTCGATCTTGCCGTGGCCTTCCAAGCGGGTGATGGGGTCGATAGTAACTCGTTTCATCGTCATTCTCCTTTACCTTTACCATTAATCTTGGTGCGTTGTAACAGAGAATTGGACATGCCGAAGCGGTAGAAAGTGCCAGCCGGATCGGCCATTGTGTCTACCACTTTTTCGATCGCTTCTTCGATATCTTTCTCTTCCATGTCCTCAGCGCCGGCGCCGATGACAGATGCGATCGCGGAGAGCATCTTCGCTCCCTGATCTTCGACACCATCCATGGCGCCGTAACATCCGCGGCAGCCCATGCCCACGGAGGGGCACAAAGCGCCACAACCATTCCGTGTTACCGGGCCCATGCAAACGATACCCTGTTCCAGCAAACATAGATCGGGATCAGGGACGATTTCGTAGGGGCGATAGAATTTCGTAATCGCTTTCTCTGTCTTCTCGCGTGGACATTCTTGGCAGACAGCATTCGTTCCCGCCCCAACGATAGCGCCCTTGGGGGGCAGTTCGCCGCCTTCGTGTAGTGCAGCGACCACGATTTGGAGTACAGCCCAAATCTGGTGGGGTTCTGGTGGACAGCCCGGTAGGTAGTAATCGACATCGACAACCTGATCCAACTGCTTGACGGTGTGATAAAACTCAGGAAGATCGAGCATGCCTTCAGGTGCCTCGTACTCGGTCTGTGGCATGATCGCCTCAGCGTTGTCGATGGATGGATTGTTGATATAAATCTTGTCCAGAGTTGCTTCTTTCGATGTTAGGTTCGATAGCGCCGGGATACCACCTGTGGTCGAGCAAGAACCATACGCAACTATGATTTTGGATTTCTTGCGCAACAGGTGAGCCATCTCTTCGTTTTCCGAGTTGCGGATGGCCCCGTTGAACAGACAGACATCGATATAGTCGTCGGGGTAGCCTTCTACATCTTTCTTCTTATAGTCTGCGATGCAGGGGAAGAAGGCGATGTCGAACGCGGAATCGACGTCAAGAATGTGTTCGTGAATATTCAGCACTGAAATTTCGCATCCGCCACATGAGGCGGTCCAGTACATTGCTAGTTTCGGTTTTCCATTTTCAGCCATGTTATACCTCCTCTGGCTCAGCAACAGCAACAAGGTGGCCGTTTCCGCCCCCCAGGACGGTTTCTTCCCAGTTGAGGGGGCCCAAAGCGCGGATTTCTTCGGTCATGCTGTCGACTTTTTTGGCCAGGATGTTACCTTCGGAAGCCGAAGCCCAGACCAATTGGACGCGCTCTTCTTCGACGCCCAATTGACGCAACATCTTTTTGAGTAAGATGAAGCGGCGCAGGGCTTTGATGTTGCCGTTTACATAGTGGCATTCACCGGGATGGCAGCCAGCGATCAAGACGCCATCGGCGCCGTCTCGCAGTGCTTTGAAGACGAATTGGGGGTCAACGCGTCCGCTGCACATCACCCGGATTGGTCTCATGTTGGGAGCATACTTGATGCGCGATGTGCCCGCCAGGTCAGCGGCACGGTACGAACACCAATTGCATAAAAATCCAACGATTACAGGTTCAAATTGTTCAGTCATTTCTATCCTCCTGCTACGCGGGTGCTTTGTCTAGTTCAGGCTTGACATCCCACAACACGCCGTCGATTTGCGATAGGACTTGTTCGTTGGTGAAGTGAGCACCGGAGATTGCTGCGCTGGGGCAGGCGGCTACACAGGTTCCGCAGCCCTGGCACAATGCTGTGATCACCTCAGAAACTTTTTCGTCCTCGTGATATTCGATCGCGTTATAGGGGCACAAGTTGTTGCAGATGCGGCAGCCGGAGCATTTCTCTTCGTCGATGGAGGCACGAATCGGCTCCATCATCACGGTGCCTCGGCTGATCAAGCTAGCAACCTGAGAAGCAGCTGCTGCGCCCTGTGCGACGGTATCGGGGATGTCTTTGGGGCCCTGGCAAGCGCCAGCGATGAAAATGCCCTCGGTCATCGTTGCAACGGGAGCCAGCTTGGGGTGTCGCTCGGTGAAGAAACCGTTGAAGTCACAGCCCAGCTTGAAGAGTTGGGAAACTTCTTCGGAGTCTTTCTGAGCTTCCATGCCCGCGCTGAGAATGACCATATCAACAGGCACGCGGCGTTGTCGACCGATCAAGGTATCTTCGGCTTGAACAATGAGCTTGCCTTCTTCGCCGGGTTTGCGGGCGGCATCGGTGATCTCCGCTACGCGTCCACGTACGAAGTGAGTGCCCTCTTCTAGCAGGCGATGATAGAATTCTTCGTAGCCCTTTCCGGGTGTACGCATATCAATGTAGAAATTGTATACGTCGGCACCTGGTAATCGTTCGTGTACCAGGTGGGCGAATTTCAGCGAGTACATGCAGCAAACTTTGGAGCAGTATTCGTTGTAGTTCTTGTCTCGAGAGCCAACGCAGTGGATGATGGCCACACTTTCAGGAACGGTTTCGCCGTCACGAAGCACGACCTCGCCCTCAGTGGGTCCGGCTGAGTTGACCATTCGTTCGAACTCAAGGCTGCTGAAAACATTGGCCAAGCGTCCGTAACCGTATTGTTCAATGCGGCGGGCGTCAAATAGTTCGTAGCCCGTTGCGAGGATGATATTGCCAACGGTGATGTTAAGCATCTCATCTTCTTGCTCAAAGTCAATTGCGTCGGTGGGGCAGAACTTTTCACATGCCCGGCATTTGCCGCGTTGGAAATAAGCGCAGTTCTCCGCATCCAGAACGGGGTATTTAGGAACGGCCTGGGGGAAAGGCTTGTAGATCACTTTGCGGTGTCCTAAACCGGCTTCGAAGACATCATCGACGACTTTGAAGGGGCATTTTTCTTCACAGATACCGCATCCCGTGCACAAATCCTCGATCACATAGCGAGCCTTTTTGCGGACGAGCACATCGAAGTTGCCGATGTAGCCATCTACTTTTTCTACTTCGCTGTAGCTCAGCAAGGTGATGTTCGGATGTTGGCCAACATCAACCATTTTGGGGGTCAAAATACAAGCCGAGCAGTCCAGTGTGGGGAAGGTTTTGTCAAGTTGAGCCATATGACCACCAATGGATGGCTCGCGCTCAACCAGGTAAACGTGATTGCCAGCGTTCGCAAGTTCTAAGGCTGCGGTGATACCAGCAACGCCACCGCCGACGATCAATGTGTTTTCGTTAATCTCAACTGGAATTTCTTCCAGGGGTTGGTGGTGAACAACGCGCTCAATGGCGCCGTTTACCAGTGCTTTTGCTTTTTGTGTTGCTGCTTCTTTATCGTTGGTGGCCCAGGAGTCATGTTCGCGGATGTTGGCCATCTCGAACAAGAAGGGATTCAGTCCACCACGTTCGCTGGCAGCGCGGAAGGTGGGTTCATGCATGTGGGGTGAGCAGGCAGCTACCACCACGCGGGTCAAGCCCTTCTCTTTGATATCATCCTCGATCAGGTCTTGGCCGAGGCTGGAGCACATGAACTTATAATCACGCGATACCTCAACATTGGGGTTATTGGCTGCCCATTTGGCTACTTCCTCAACATCAATCGTTCCGGCGATGTTAGAGCCACAATGACAAATATAGACGCCAACTTTTTCTTTCTCACTCATAGATTATTCCTCCTCTAAACTAGGCGTTGGAAGAGCGCCCTTGGGGGGACGTTTCTTTTTCGGTTCAGGAGGCGGTTCTACGCCAATTTTCTTTAGCGCCGATTTTGCGCTGATGATTTCTTTGCCAATTCCTAATTCTTTGGGATCATGTCCCATAGCAAGTCCCATCAACTGGGTGAAGTACAAAATAGGAATGTCGAAGTTTGTACCAAAATGCTTGTTAATGTTGGACTGGTAAGCGTCCAGGTTGAATTGGCACATAGGGCAAACTGTGACGATAACATCAGCTTCATTATCGGCTGCGTTTTTGAGTAATTGTCGCATTAATTCGAGGGCCACCTCTTCGGTAATTTGGGTCATGTGGCCGCCGCAGCAATGTGCCTTCATAGGAAAATCTACAACCGTGGCACCGAGCTTACTCATCAGCTTATCCATTGTGTTAGGATATTCAGCCTTGTCAAACGTTTCCATCTTGGCTGGGCGGGTAATCATGCAGCCGTAGTAGCAGGCGACATTCAAATCGTAAAGCGGTTTGGTAACCTTCTCGGCGACTGCTTCGTAGCCAATGTCATTGACAAATAGATCTAAAATGTGCCGGACGTTGACGCTGCCCGGATCGTAGTGCAGCCCTCCTGCTTCCAAGGCTGTATTTACTTTCTGGTTCAAGTCCTGCGATTCGCCCATGTAATGGTCGGTTTTCTTCAAGTTGAGAAAACAAGCGCTGCAGGGAGCGACTAAGTCTCTTTGCTCGCCAATATCTTGATGAGAAGCAATGGCCAAATTGCGACCTACGAGAGCGAATGCTGGAATCGCGTTGATGGAGAAGTATTCTGTTGCTCCGCAACAGTTCCAGTCTTCAACCTCGACAAATTGCATCTCAAAGTCTTTGGCAACGGCCACAGTGGAATCATGGTAGGCTGAGGCGTTCTTCTCTAGGGAGCAACCGGGGTAGTAGCCGTACTTCATGCTTCACCTCCTAGCTCTTTGGCCTTGTTCAAAATAGCCTTCAATTGCTTCACCCCTTTGATCCGGGTCGGGGTAAGATCCATTCGTCCTTTCAGAATCATGTTTAGGCCCATGCCGGTGGCCATATTGACCATTTTGAGCGGGTGGTGGCGTAACACGTGGAAAGCACCCACGCCTAACTCAAAACTGCGCCCAAAGTTTTCCACAATGGTGATGAATGTTGAGGAAAAGTCAGGCGCATCGGCGGCTGTTGATTCACGGTAGTACCCTTCATCGATCGCCATTCGTTTAAGGGTGTACATAATGTCCGTGATATGTATTTCTTGAGGGCATCGTTCCATGCAGTAATAGCAGGAAACGCAGTACCAAGGCGTATTGCTACGCAGTACTTCTTCCCTCATCCCCGCCTCGATCATGGCGAAAAGTTGGCGCGGGGTGTGCTCCATATCTGGACCAGAAGGACAGGAACCTCCACAGGTTCCACACTGCAAGCACAGTTCTAGATGCGGGTCGCCCCCTGGGGTATTAGCGACCACTTCATCGAAAAAAGTGGCTGCTCTTGCAGATGTACGTTCTGCAGTCATACAGACCTCCTTGTGAATAGGTTAGAGCGATAAATTTGCTTAAGCAGATATACACCAAGTATACTATGAATATACAATATATAATACCATATTATCCCCTAATTGCTCCTCTATTTTTAGTGAGTTTAATCAATAGTTGTTGCGGCTAACGTATAGATGTACTTATATTAAAATTGTGCGCATGGAACCATCCCACAGTATGATACGGGCGGCCGCTTTTCTCCAGTGGCAAAAAGCATGACAGAGATTAGACATTTGTCATCATAGCGTTTTAACATAGTCCTGAGACCGCGATGGATACCTTTCGAACCGCACATACCCAACAAGAAACCGCTTTGGTAAGAGATTTCTCTTTTGTCTTGTCATATAGATAAGGCGTCGCTCTCAATGCTGACTGCCTAATTTTCTTTGTTACAATCTGAGTAATGGATTTATCTACAAGGAGATAGAAAACTGTGAACCCAATCAAGAAATTACACGAATTAGGACAATCTCTGTGGTATGACAATATCGATCGTCGCCTGCTTGAAAATGGCGATTTGGCCGCCATTATCGAGCGCGGCGACATTCGCGGGGTTACTTCCAACCCGAGCATCTTCAACAAAGCGATTTCCAACTCCGGTGAGTACGATCACGATTTGAAGGCGCTTGCCAAGCAGGGCTATACCAAGGAAGAAATTTACGAGCATCTGGTCGTGGCCGACATCCAAGCGGCTTGCGATCTCTTTCTCCCTTTATATGAAGAGACCGATCGTGGGGACGGGTACGTCAGCCTGGAGGTGAGCCCGTACCTGGCACACGAGACTCAGGCTACCATTGAAGATGCTGCCCGTTTGTGGAACCGGGTCGATCGCCCCAACCTGATGGTCAAAATCCCCGGCACCAAAGCGGGTCTGCCCGCCATCACCGAAACCATCGTCGCGGGGATTAATGTCAATGTCACCTTGCTCTTCTCCATCGAGCGATACGTCCAGGTGATGAGGGCCTACATGAAAGGCCTGGAACGACGGCTCGCCGCGGGGGAACCTGTCGATCACGTCGCCTCGGTGGCCTCGTTTTTCGTCTCGCGTATTGACACCAAGGTGGACGATCGTTTGGAAAATTTGCTTCCCTATGGGGGACAAATCAACGAACTTGCCAAGAAGTTGCGTGGAAACCTTGCCATTGCCAGCGCCAAGTTGGCTTATGTCCGCCATAAGGAAATTTTCTCTGGGGAGCGTTGGGACCTGCTCGAATTCAACGGCGCTCGATTGCAGCGGCCCCTATGGGCTTCAACCAGCACCAAGAACCCTGCTTTTCCGGACACCAAATATGTCGATAGGCTAATTACCCCCCGGACGGTCAACACCGTGCCGCCCCACACATTGGAATCGTTCCGTGACCACGGCACCGCTGCCCTCACGCTAGAGACCGATTTGGCAGCAGCACGGGCGGCTATGAAACAACTGGCCACACTAGATATTGCTATCGACGAAATCACTAAAGAATTGGAAGATG
>CAZXXW010000007.1:22293-49865 GCA_964644835.1 uncultured Anaerolineales bacterium | reverse complement strand
GGCGAGTGCCGGATGCGCTGGTTTCGATACGCAAAAACCGCTACCGCCTTCGGCGCGCATAGCGAACCGGCGCATCCGGTGTATCGAAACCAAGTTTTGCGCCATATTTAGAATTCCTGCTAACTGCTTTGGGCGAAGGCAATCTGCTGCTCTGATATGGTAAAATAGGGTTTCTGATGAAGACGATAAATTCACAAACCCTACCCGAATCACCAAGGGTGATACCAACCTTGGTGGCCGGTTTTGACGTTGTCACAAATCATATTTGGTTGATCCTTTTTCCTTTTGGATTAGATCTGTTACTCTGGCTGGGCCCTCAATTTCGGCTCAAGCACTTGATTGAATCCTGGATGGCGTTCATGTTACAGTCTTTCCAGTCCATCCAAGATATGACCGACATGACCGAAATGATCGAGATCACCCAAACTGGATGGTCTTTCGTGGCCGAGCGCTTTAATATCTTGATGGTCGTGCGTTCTTATCCGGTGGGGATACCAAGTTTGATGCTTTCTCGTTGGCCAGTGGATGTCCCTTGGGGCGACCGTTTGATTGTTGATGTGCCCTCAATTGGGGCTGTCTTTTTGCTGTTTGGCCTCTTTGCTTTGGTAGGTATCTTGGGTGGAACCCTTTATTTTTCCCTTGTTGCCAAAGCGGCGTTAGTTGATCAGATGAGATGGCGAAAGATCTTTGCCCTTTGGCCGCGATCCAGTTTGCACGTCATCCTGTTGACCTTGCTGTGGTTTTTTTTGTTGCTAGGTCTTCTTATTCCGATTAGCTGTGGTGCCTCGTTCCTTTTGTTAGTGGGCATTTCGGCCAATTCTATTGCGGCCTTGCTGTTTGGCAGCCTGTTTGTCTGGCTGGCTTTCCCTCTGTTATTTTCTCCTCATGGTATCTTCGTTTACCAGGCCCCTGTCTGGACGTCCGTGAGAAAGAGCATTCGGGTTGTTCGGATGACGTTACCGGCAACAGCATTTTTTTTCGTTGGGGTTCTAATTTTGGGCCAGGCCCTAGGTTTGTTGTGGCAAATCCCATCAGAAGATTCTTGGCTGATGTTGATCAGCTTGATGGGCCATGCTTTTACGTCAACGGGGTTTTTATCAGCTAGTTTTATTTACTATCAAAAAGCCGATGTGTGGGTAGAAGCCATGTTGGAAAAAGTGCTTCAGGAAGAATCTACATCGGATACAACTGCATAATAAATGTATTTTGACAATATCCCGATAACACGCGGGTTTGTCAAGAATGATCGGAGGAATTTGTGGCGGAACAGAAAAAGCTGTCTTACGAAGCAAAAGATATCAAAGTGTTGGAGGGCCTGGAAGCCGTTCGACGACGGCCAGGCATGTATGTAGGTGGTACCGATCTCCGAGCTTTGCACCATCTCGTTTATGAGGTCGTAGACAATTCCATTGATGAGGCCTTGGTTGGCTCATGTGACGAAATCGAAGTGATCATCCACCCGGACAGCAGCGTGACCGTTCGGGACAATGGCCGCGGAATTCCCGTGGATATTCACCCCGAAAAGGGCAAATCGGCCCTCGAGTTGGTCATGACCGTCCTGCACGCGGGCGGCAAGTTCGACGATAGCAGCTACAAGGTATCGGGCGGCCTCCACGGCGTCGGTTTGTCAGCCGTCAACGCCCTCTCGGAATGGTTCGAGATCGAAGTCAGACGCGGGGGCAAAATCTACTCACAGCGCTATGAGCGCGGTTACCCGGTCACCGAATTGAAAGTCATCGGCAAGACATCCAAAAACGATACCGGCACCAAGCAGGTTTTCAAGTTCGATGAAACGATTTTCACCGACGATGATTTAGATTACCGTTTTGAGACCCTCGTTCAGCGATTTCGCGAGATGGCCTTTATTACCCGTGGCGTCAGCATTCGCCTGCTCGATGAGCGCGATGACCGCGAGATGAACTTCTATTTCGAGGGTGGTGTGACATCGTTCGTCCGCTATCTGAACCGGCATCGTGAGACCTTTCATTCCGTTGTCCACGTCGAAAAAGAAGTCGATGACGTTGTCGTTGATGTCGCTTTTCAATACACCGACGCGTACGCCCAATCTGTGTATGCGTTTGCCAACACGATCAACACGGTGGATGGCGGCACTCATTTGACCGGATTCCGTTCGGCGATTACCCGCTCGGTCAACGATTACGCCCGCAAGCATAAATTGCTCAAAGACAAAGACCCCAACTTCAGTGGCGAGGATACACGCGAGGGCCTGACAGCGATCATTAGCATCAAGCACCCCGACCCTCAATTCGAGAGTCAGACCAAGGTCAAGCTGATGAACACTGAGGTGCAAACCTACACCCAGCAAGTCGTTAACGATGCCTTTGGCATGTTCCTGGAGCAAAACACCAGTGACGCCAAAAGAATCGTGCGCAAATGTCTCACCTCGGCGCGAGCCAGACGGGCTGCTCGCAAAGCCCGCGACCTGGTCATCCGAAAGTCGGCTCTGGAAAGCTTGACTCTGCCTGGCAAGCTGGCTGACTGCTCCGAGCGTGATCCCGAAAAAACAGAGTTGTACATTGTTGAGGGCGACTCCGCCGGAGGCTCTGCCAAGCAAGGCCGCGACCGTCACTTCCAGGCCATCTTGCCCCTGCGCGGCAAGATCCTCAACACCGAGCGCGCCCGATTGAACAAAATCCTCAATAACAAAGAGGTCAAGGCGTTGATTTCAGCCCTGGGCACGGGAATCGGCGAAAGCTTTGACATCGAAGGGCTGCGCTATGGACGGATCATCATCATGACGGATGCCGATGTCGACGGCGCTCATATCCGCACCCTTTTGCTGACATTCTTCTTCCGTTACATGCAGCCGTTGATCGAAAATGGCCATCTCTATATCGCTCAGCCGCCTCTCTATCGCATTCGTTATCGCCAAGAAGAGCGTTATGTCTATACCGAAAAAGAGCGTGAAGAAGTACTCAAAGAGCTCGGCGTCTCCGATGAAAAAGCAACGCTCTCCCGTTACAAGGGCTTGGGAGAGATGAATCCCATCCAGCTTTGGGAGACGACCATGGATCCGGAAAATCGAACCCTTCTCCAGGTTTCGATTGCCGATGCTGCCGAGGCAGACCGAACGTTTGATATGCTTATGGGCAAAGCGGTGCCGCCCCGGCGCCGATACATCATCACCCATGCTCGTGAGGTCCGTAACCTAGACATATAGTTTTCGATCTCTCAAGAGCAGAAGTAGTAGCTTCATCTTAACCGATTATCTTACCAGGAGAATAATATGTCTCAGATGGATTCTCGTCTTCGCAAACCGCGTCCATCGCGCCGCCCCGTTTCGCCACGACCCGGGATGAAGCCTAGCACCATTAATCCGCAACGTGCCAAACAGCGGATGGTCAAACGCCAAGCTGCTCGCCAGCAAGCGATCAAACGCCAAGCCCACCCACGGCCCTCTGTGCGCCCTGATACCCGGCCTCTGCGCAGAATGCCTAACCGCCTGAGGCCCTCTTCGGTTACCCGTCGAGCGGGGCAAGGACGTCCTGGCGGATTCGGCCTGAAAACGCCCAGAGTCGCTGCTTTGGCCCTGAACGTTGCCTCCGCTGGTGAAGAGATCGTCTCCGATGTCTCCTCGCTGCAATCAACTTTGGAAGATTTACAGGAGAGCAGCACCTTTTCCGAAATCTATGACCAGCTTTCCGACCTTGATGCGGACATCAATGAAGTCCTCGATTTGTTGGATGGCGCTCGCCAAAAAGGATATGTTTATCAAGGCGAGATGGAAGATTTAGCTTACAAAGCCGTAGACCGTTGGGAGACGGTTCGCCCCCAGGTTGAGCAAGCAATCAATCGAAAAGCGAACCAATTTCAATCTCGTATCAATACGCTCGCACCTCATGTGGAGCGGTTGAACGCGGTGATACGCAACCCCGTCTCCGCGGCCGCACCCCTCGATCAACTGCGAGACAAAGCCGATCAAATGCTTTGGGATTTGGAAAGCGATGAGAGCGACCTGCGCGCCCAATTCAGCGAGGTAGAGATGACGATGAAAGATCTCAGGCGCCGTCTCACCAGAATTCTCTGGGGCTTGGAGCAATTGGACGAAGCCACATTCGAAACGGAGAAAGGCGAATTGCTTTTTCATGCCGTTTCGGCTCGCTGGGATAAAGAAGGCAAAGATGATCCCGAAGGCATTCTCTACCTTACCGATCAACGTTTGATCTTCGAGCAGAAGGAGAAAGTCGCCACAAAGAAGATCTTGTTCATTGCTACCGAGAAAGAACTGGTTCAACAGGTGCTCATCGACCAGCCGTTGGAGGCCATCGAAGAAGTCGAAACGGCCAACAAAGGGCTCTTCGGACACCATGATTTTATCGATGTCACCTTTGCCGATTCCCAACTGGGCGGCGTATCTTTGCATCTCGATGGCCAGGATTCGAAAAAATGGCTTCAGTGGATCAATAAGGCCAAATCCGGCCAGCTTGAAAACGAGCGCGTCGCCGGGACGGGGGTCTCCATTCAAGATATGACCGGCCCCCTGACCAAGGCAGATTTGATGGCTTTGCAGAGCGAAGTCAACGCCCTGCAAGATGAGATGATGCTCAAGGCCATCCACGAGGATATTTCTGTGCTGGAGAATGAGGCCTCTTCCCTGGAGCGCACCCTTGCCGATTTACGCGCCAGGGGCTATGCCGTGGAGAAAAGCCTGGAAGCTGATATTCGCGTTCTCCTGGCTCAATGGGAGCGGATCAAAGCGCGTGCAGAAACGGCGGCGACTCACCAGACGCAATTGCTCAGCGAACGAATGGCCGCCATTCAAGATGATATGGGCGTGCTGATGGGCATGGCCGATAATTTGTCTGCGGCGCGGCCTCAATTTGTGCAGTTAAAGTCCAACCTTGCCTCGGCTAAAGCGCAGGCCGAAGCGGCTGAAGCGACCGCCTTGGATCAGTATGACGAGTATGCCGATGAAGTCGAGAGCCTCGCCGCCCATTTCGATTGGGTCGATTGGATGCTTGATGCGTTATCCTCCGCCTCCTTCCGTTTGTTGGCTACCGAAAGCGCTGTTGCGGCAGTCGAAGCTGTTTGGGAACGCCCCAACTTCGAGCCGGAAAACGGTATCCTCTATTTGACCGACCAGCGTATTCTTTGGGAAGATCGTGTCGGTGATTTTGAATTGAAAGTCGATGTTCCCGTGGAGGAGATCGCCGATGTCAAGAAAGAGCTTTCTGAAACTGAAGAGTTCGAGATGCTGGAGATTCAATTCAAGGGTGATGAGGCTTCTGTTCATGAGGCTCGATTCTTGCTCTCCCTGCCCGTTGCCGAGACCTGGCTCCAAATGATCGGACGT
Source organism: uncultured Anaerolineales bacterium (assembly GCA_964644835.1). Taxonomy (GTDB): domain Bacteria; phylum Chloroflexota; class Anaerolineae; order Anaerolineales; family UBA11858; genus JAYELX01. The sequence goes on along the minus strand of CAZXXW010000007.1, from coordinate 44,551 downwards.
GCTCGAGCGGGAGATTACCTTCAAGACCGGGCCATTGAGATCGATGAGGCCACCTTGGAACGAGTCCGAAACGCCCCGGAACAGTGTTCCAACTGTGGGGCTGCGTTTACAGCTCCGATTTTGCGCGGTCAGCAGGAAATCATCTGCGAGTATTGCGGCGTGAAGACGCGCTTCTGAGAAATCCGCAACGCTGGTCTTTGAGATCAAGTTGAAATCTATCCACAATTTTGTTAGCAGGCCCGAATCTTTGGGTAATTTGTAATATAATACTCTAGTACCTCTCACTTAATGTGAGCGTCCTTCTACTTTTTTCACGCCGTTCAGGATGCTCACGCCCGCCTTAGACTCAAAGTGATAGGTAACTAGATATAATACGTTCTTTATAAGGACTGGTATCATCTATTCGGTTTGGCAGGACGAAGCTTTATGACTCTTGAGCGTGGCGAATTACTACATGGCCGTTATCGCATTCTAGAAATTCTCGGCCAAGGTGGTATGGGGGCCATCTACCGTGCTGTTGACGACAACTTGGGGGTTGAAGTTGCCGTTAAAGAAAACTTGTTTACCACCGACGAATACGCGCGTCAGTTTCGGCGAGAAGCGACCATCTTAGCTAACCTTCGTCATCGTAATTTGCCCCGGGTTTCAGATCATTTTGTCATCGAGGGGCAAGGTCAATACTTGGTTATGGATTACATCGAGGGGGAAGACCTGCGCGAACGAATGGATCGTACCAAAACGATCTCCGAAGCAGAAGCGTTGGTGATTGCCGGCATGGTTTGTGATGCCTTGGTTTATATGCATAATCAGAACCCGCCGGTGTTTCATCGCGATATCAAGCCCGGAAATGTAAGAATTGCCCCGGATGGCAGCATCTATTTGGTCGATTTTGGTTTGGCGAAAATGGCTTATGGCGGTCAACGGACGACAACCGGCGCCCGGGCCATGACGCCTGGGTATTCCCCGCCGGAACAATACGGTGGGGCGCGCACCGATCATCGCTCGGATATTTATTCTCTCGCGGCCACGTTATATGCTGCTCTGGCGGGCACCATTCCAGAGGATAGCTTGGCCCGCACGATGGAACAGGCTGAATTGACCCCTTTGCGAACACACAATCCCAACATCTCCCGTCGACTCGCCAAGGTAATTGAGAAGGGCTTGGAAGTTCATCCTGATGATCGCTACGAGAATGCCAAGGAATTTAAAAAGGCGCTCTACGAAGCCAGCAACACCATTCGCAAACAGGCTGAACATGTCGTTTTGGAGCCTGTTGCCGCATCTGATCGGGAATCCTTGCCGTCCGAAGATGAAGCAGCAGAAAGTGATTCTTCCGGTCCTATTCGCATTAGCAGGCCAATCGGCGAGTTGGATTTTGAGCCTCCGCCAAAGCCGAAGCCAAGTCGGAGCCGGGGTATTTTCGTTTCTTTTGTCCTTTTGCTTGTTTTTTTGATTGCCGGAGCAGGGCTTTTGTATTATTTCCAACCCGCTTTGGCGGAACAAGTTTTAGGCTTCGTGCCGGCCGAACTTGCTTTCCCATCATTGCCCAGCCCGACCGAAACTGCTACATCTCAAAGGACATTGACTGCTGAAGCATCCTCTGAGACGTTGACCGAAGCAGCCAACGCGGTTGGTGTTGCTACCCTTACCCCCGTTCCTGCTACCCCGACGTTAGTCCCGCCGGTAGACACTGAGGAACCAACAGCAACCTGGACACCCACCCGGACGCCCACAGACACCTTGGAGCCCACCGTGACGCCGAATCCCACGTTAACTCCAACGGTTTATCTGTCACCGACGATAACGCCCATGGGTGGAGGCTATGGACAGATTGCTTTTGCTTCCGATCGCACAGGCAAACCTCAGATATGGGTGATCAGTTCGGATGGGTCTGGTTTATATCAACTTACCGACATTCAATTAGGGGCTTGCCAACCCGCTTGGTCGCCAGATGGTCAGCGTTTGGCTTTCATTTCTCCCTGTGGCGAGAATAAGCTTAGCTATAATTCCTCTAGTTTGTATCTCATCGACGCTGATGGTGATAATCTGACCGCCTTGCCGACGACGGGCCGCGGCGATTATGATCCCGCTTGGTCTCCCGATGGCGAATCCCTTGTGTTTACATCCCGGCGTATGGGATCCCGCCCACAAATTTATCTCATGGATTTGGATTCCCAAGAGGTTCAACGTTTATCTACTGAAGACCACCGGGATTTTCACCCTCAATTCTCTCCCGATGGTTCTAAAATTGTGTTTGTCACCTCTCGAAATGGCCCTTACCAAATTTGGACGATGAACACAGATGGTTCAGAACCGAAACGCTTCTCTGCGAGTGGAAGTTTGCATGATTTTTATCCAATTTGGTCTCATGATGGCAACACGATCATTTTCACTCAAAGGGAACCTAACGGTATTCCCTACTTAATGGGGGCGCGTTATCCTGATGGCGGTCCGGCCGAATTCAAGGTCTATCCCTTCCCCGGTTCTGTTCCCATGCGCGACGCAGATTATTCCCCTGATGATCTTTGGCTGGCTTTCGAGAGTTGGCCCGATGGTCCCCAGCATGATATTTATCTCATGCGCATGAACGCAGGTGATTTGACGCCTTTGACCACAGATCTTGCTTTTGACTTTGATCCCGTCTGGCGCTCCATTGGCCCATAGACGCTGTCTTAACATCGAGAATCTCGGTTTTGCAGTCATTATGCTCAAAATTTGTTTCTTGGTATAATGAGGTCACTCATGTACCAAAAACTTGTGGCTTTTTTGCCGCTTGTAATGAAAGGAGAATGCTATGAAAGAGCGAAAGGTCGTTTTGCTTTCCTTCTTAGGGGCTTTATTGGTTGCTGTTTTGGTGTTTGGGACGGTTCAAGCTGCTGATCCAAAACATAAACTCACGATTGTCAATAAAGCCGGGGGAGGAGACATCCTCTTCGTTATTAAAGATCAATATCAACTCGACTTTCCCCCACCAAATCTTGATCTCGCTGATGAACAGGACGCGGTTGTGGAAAAAGTTGTTCTCGAGAGAGGGGAAACCGAAAAATTCGAGCTTGAAGAAGATACTTATTGGGTTTTCTATGAGGCTTGTGGCGAATTTTGGGATGCCGAAATCAAGTTGGATGAGGATTACAAATTAATTGTCTATCCTTGCGCAAATCGACCCACCAAAATGCGCATCAATAATCACTTTGATGACACCATCACGATCAAATTCGATGGCTATGATGAGTATGAGTTTGATGTTGATTTTGGTAAAAACAAGGTTGAATTGTTCTCGGGTAATTACGACTATACTTATGAAGCTTGTGGTGGCGAGATTTTCGGAGAGATTTGGGTGAAAAAAAATGGTACAACCGATCTCACCTTACATAGCTGCGCATGGTATGAAGACCCCGCCCGCATCCATGGACCTCTCAACCCGGTCAAATACAAGCTTGTCAATCACGCTTCTTTCCCTCTGATCCTGACCTTGATCGGCCCCGAAAATTATCTCGTGACGGCTGATCCTGGTGTCAATGTCGTCCAGCTTGTTGCCGGTAGCTATAAATTTAGTTATTACCTGGATTTCCAAACTCATGCCGGCGGCATGTTTGTACCCAAACATGGAAATGGCTCTTTGATCCTCCGCCCGGCGTATGTTATTGATAATGGTCTCGCTGGAGCGGAATAGCCTTTGCCGCTCTTGAATACAAAAATAGCACCCGGCAAATTTGCCGGGTGTTTTCTTTTGGGGTGATAAATGTCATGATCAGTTGTCAGACAATTGACTTTTGGGACCGTTTTTGCTACACTTTAGTTGTCAGACAAGTTGATCTAGCAATACCGTTTCGATAGATTAGCGAGACGTTTATGACCACACTTCTTGTTCGTAATGCAGATATTGTTGTCACCATGGACAGCCACCGTTGTGAAATCGCGGACGGTGGCTTTTTGATTCGTGATGGTTTCATCGAACAAATTGGGCCAACCGAATCCCTACCCTATAACGCCGACGAGATTCTCGATCTGCGCGGGTATATTGTCCTGCCGGGGTTGATCAACACGCACCACCATTTTTATCAGACTCTCACGCGGGTTGTGCCGCAGGCTCAAGACGCCAATTTGTTCAACTGGCTGAAAACCCTCTACCCTATCTGGGCGCGGATGGGACCGGAGCATATTCGTGTTTCTACGAAAACGGCTCTTTCTGAATTGGCGTTATCAGGCTGCACGACAGCATCCGATCATCTTTACTTGTACCCCAACGGATCACAGCTTGATGATGAGATTCAGGCTGCCCGTGAGGTTGGTCTCCGCTTACAAGCCTCGCGCGGCTCGATGAGCCTAGGGGAGAGCAAGGGGGGCTTGCCGCCTGACAGCGTTGTGGAAGATGAAGAGTTCATCCTCAAAGATTCCCGACGCTTGATCGAGCAATATCATGACCCTAATCCTGGCGCCTTGACCCAAATTGTGCTCGCCCCTTGCTCCCCTTTCAGCGTCACCGGCGACCTGATGCGCCAGTCGGCTCAACTGGCCCGAGAATATGGCGTCCACCTTCACACCCACCTGGCCGAAACCGCGGATGAAGAAGAATTTTGCATCCAACGCTTTGGCCATCGTCCCGTCGCCTACATGCAAGAAGTCGACTGGATCGGTGACGACGTTTGGTTTGCGCACTCGGTGCATCTCAACGATGAAGAGATCAAGCTCTATGCCAATACCGGCTGCGGTGTTGCTCATTGCCCCAGCTCGAACATGCGATTGGCCTCCGGGATTGCTCCCATTATGGACATGCTCCATCAAGGCGTCCAGGTTGGCGTCGGCGTGGACGGTTCTGCCAGCAATGACAGCTCTCATATGCTGGCTGAAGTGCGTCAGGCGATGTTGGCGGCCCGCGTTCGGGCCGGTTTGATGGGAGCCTCCCTGTCGGGTGACGATGCTCCCCCGATCATGTCCGCTCGGCAGGCCCTGGAAATTGCCACCCGCGGCGGAGCGGACGTCTTGGGTCGCGATGATATCGGTTCGCTTGAAGTGGGCAAATGCGCCGACTTTTTTGCGATCAACGTCAATCAACTTGATTACGCTGGCGCCTTGCATGATCCCGTTGCTGCGACCGTATTCTGCTCGCCGTTGAAAGCCGATTATACGGTTGTAGGCGGTGAATTCATCGTCCGCGATGGCGAGATGGTCACAGTAGATGTGCCCATCTTGATTGAAGAGCATAATCGTCTGGCTGAACAACTTCTATCTGCTTGAATTTGTTAGTTAGTCATTTTGTGCGAAAGGAGACGACATGACAACATCGGAAATCAAAAAACGTACCCAAGAACTTGTTGCTGTCGCCATGGGGCGAGAACCCGCTGATCTGGTTGTTCAGAACGGCCAATGGGTGTCCGTGCAGTCCGGTGAAATCATCCCTGAGACGGATATTGCCATCAAAGGGGAGCGGATTGCCTTTGTCGGCCCGGATGCTTCTCACACCATCGGAGATGAGACCGAAGTCATCGATGCAGAGGGCCGATATTTGGTGCCGGGTTTGTTGGACGGCCACATGCACGTTGAATCGGGCATGATCACCGTGACCGAGTTTGTCCGTGCGGTTGTGCGCCGCGGTACCACAGCCATGTTTGTCGACCCCCATGAGATTGCCAACGTCTTTGGTTTAAAAGGTGTCAAGCTGATGGTCGATGAAGCTGCCGAGCAACCCATTCATGTTTGGGTGCAGGTGCCTTCATGTGTGCCTTCCGCCCCTGGCTTGGAGACTCCGGGTTCCAGCATTGGCCCCGATGATGTCGCCGAAGCGATGACCTGGGATGGCATTATTGGCCTTGGCGAAATGATGAACTTCCCCGGCGTCTTTTTCGGCGATGAGAAAATGCACGCCGAGATGGCCGAAGCTCGCGCCGCCGGAAAAACGATCGGCGGGCACTATGCTTCCCCCGATTTAGGCTTGCCCTTTCACGGCTATGTGGCTGGCGGCCCCGAAGATGACCACGAAGGCACCCGGTTGGAAGATGCCATAGCCCGTGTCCGCCAAGGTATGAAGGCCATGCTCCGGTACGGCTCTGGCTGGCTCGATGTCGCTGCCCAGGTAGACGCGATCATCGAAGAAGGACTCGATTCTCGCCACTTCTTGCTTTGCACCGATGACTCCCATTCCGAGACGCTGGTGCATGATGGGCACATGGATCGGGTCGTCCGCCATGCTATTGAGCAAGGCCTGAAGCCGATCACGGCCATTCAGATGGCCACGATCAACACCGCGGAACACTTCGGGTTGTCGCGCGACATCGGACAGATCGCCCCCGGGCGGTATGGCGATGTTTTGTTGGTCGGAGACCTGCACCAATTCCAGGCAGAGCTCGTCATTGCTAAAGGTCAGAAAGTTGCTCAAGATGGGGGTCTGTTGATTGATCTGCCTTCTTATCCCTATCCTAAATGGGCGACCAATTCCGTCAAGCTGGGCAAAACTCTGACCGCCGATGATTTCCGCCTGCCCGTCGAGGGAGACCGAACATCAGCCGTGGCCAATGTCATCGGCGTGATCGAAAATCAGGCGCCCACGAAACATTTGCGCCTGGAAGTCGAGATAGAAAATGGCGAGATCCCCATCGACATGAAGAGAGATATTATCAAAATCGCTTTGGTCGAGCGCCATCAGGGGACGGGCGATGTTCAGGTCGGATTGGTCCAGGGATTCGGCTTCGACCAGACTTGCGCTGTGGCTTCGACGGTTGCCCATGACTGCCATCACATGGTCGTCGTCGGCACGGATGAAGCCAATATGGCCCTGGCGGCCAATCACCTTGGCGAGATCAACGGTGGCCAGGTGGTGGTCAAAGATGGCAAAGTGATTGCCGAGGTGGCTTTGCCGATTGCCGGATTGATGTCGAATGAACGCGCCGAAGTCGTCGCCGAACAGGCCGCTGCCGTTTTGGATGGCATTCGCGCTTGTGGCTGCACACTCAACAATCCCAACATGCAGCTCAGCCTGCTCGCCTTGGTGGTGATCCCCGAATTGCGTATCTCCGATTTGGGGTTGGTGGATGTGACTGCGTTCGAGTTTGTGCCCGTCTTGGAGCCGTGAAACAAGGACGCCCCCGCAACATGATTCCGTTTAACTTGCCGCTTGCCGACTTATAACTTGCAACCTTGCCTTATGACCGAAGCCAGTCTGTCCGAACGATTACACAAAGAGCTTGAAAAATTGATCGCCGACGCTGAACCCGGCGAACGGTTGCTTTCCGAGCCGAAGTTAGCGAAAGAATTGGATGTATCCCGCGCCAGCTTGCGCGAAGCAATGAGAACGTTCGAAACACAGGGGCTTATCCGCCGCCGCCAGGGTGTGGGTACGTTTGTGGTTCATCCCTGCAAGGTGATTGAAAGCGGCCTGGAAGTGCTCGAAAGCATCGAGACGCTTGCCGAGCAGACTGGCTTATCGGTTTCGATGGGTGCCTTGGAAGTGGAGAAACGTCTCGCCGACGAGATTGTAGCCGAGAAATTAGAATTGGACGTGGGGGCCACCATAGTGCATGTTTCTCGAATCATCTCGGCGGACGATCGTCCCGTAGCTTATCTAATCGATCAACTGCCCGAAAAATGCCTCGCCGAAGACGAGGTCAACGGTCATTTCACCGGCTCAGTGCTGGATTTATTGCTCCGGCGGGGCTCCCCGTTGCTAGACAGCTCACGTTGTGAGATCAAGGCCGTTGCGGCAGATGCAGATATTGCCCGTGCCCTTGACATTCAGTGTGGCGATGCGGTCTTGTACTTTGAATCCTTGTTGTACACAGTTGAAGCCGAGCCCATCGATTATTCCTTTAGTTATTTTTTGCCCGGCTATTTCCGCTTTCATGTGGCCCGCCGGGTGGGCAGCAATCAATAGGGTAACTCCCCTTTTTGATTGTTTTCCCTGTCAACTATCAACCAGTTTATAGAAAGTTCACATACTAAACAAATTTGGAGGTTTTACCATGCGTAGTTTTTTAGGTCGACATATTTTATCGTTGAAAGATTTTGAACGGCACGAGTTTGAGCGTGTTTTTGAAGTAGCTGCCAAACTGGCCCCGATTGCCCGTAACCGCAAGAACGTGGACATGCTCAAAGAGAAAACCCTGGTGACGGCATTTTATCAGCCCTCCACGCGCACGCGTTTGGCGCATGAGGCTGCTATGCTCCGTCTGGGCGGCAAAGTGACTGGCTTCTCCGACGCTAAGATGACCCGTGCGGGTGACTTTTACCAGGAGTCGATTAAAGACACATTCAAAATGCTGGAGAATTACGGTGATGTGATCGTCACCCGCCACTTTCAGAAGGGTGCGCCTCATGAGGCGGCCAAATGGGTCAGTGTGCCGATCATCAACGGTGGTGACGGCTGGGGCGAACATCCCACCCAAATTTTGACCGACCTGTACACGATCATGTCTGAAAAGGGCCATCTCGACGGCCTCCGCTGGGTCGCCGTTGGCGATATGCGCATGCGCACGATGCACTCGCTGGGCCACGCGTTGACTCAGTTCGACTGCCCGATCACGTTCGTTTCCCCCGATGACATGTCTTTGCCCGACGAATATCGAGAAGACTTTGAGCGCGGCAGCCTGGACTTCACCGAAGCGGGCGATGTCCGTGATGTTATTGCCGACGCCGATGTCATTTTGGTCGAGCCGGTTGTGCAGCCCGATTACACTAAGTCCCGTGATGAGCGCGACGGCGATGTCGGCATGACCCCACCTGAATTCAAGATCACCCGCGAATTGCTGGAGAAAAAGGCGAAATCTGACGCGATCCTGCTTCATTCCCTGCCCCGCATGGACGAGATTCCCCCCGATGTCGATCAGACCAAGTGGGCGCGTTACTGGCAAGAGGGCTTCAATGGCGTTGTCATGCGCATGGCCTTGTTAGCCTTAGTCCTTGGAGCAATGGAATAAATTATTGATTAGAAAGCAGTGCCCCAGGTATCAATTTAATCTTCTGATACCTGGGACCTGATCCCTGATTTCAAAACTTAGGAGATAGAAATGAAAACCGATTTACGAGGAAGACACTTAATTAGCGATCTCGACTTCAGCAAAGAAGAGGTCGAAACTGTATTGGATGTAGCCTGGGATTTGAAAAGGAAGCGAGCGTTGGGTGAGCCCCATGCTCTCTTGTGCGACAAAACCTTGGGGATGCTCTTCTTCTTCTCCAGCACGCGGACACGCTGCTCGTTTGAGGCCGGTATGGCCCAATTGGGCGGACACGCTGCTTTTGTAGAGAGCCGCACGACCCAGGTTTCCCACGGTGATACCGAGCGAGAGTTGGGCGAAATCTTGGGGCGTTACTTCGACGGCCTCGCTATTCGCCATTGTGACTGGGGCATTGGCAACAAATACATCAACAATGTTGCCTCCGCGTCCCGCTCCCCTGTGCTCAACATGCAATGTGAGATTTACCATCCCCATCAATGCTTGGCTGACGTGATGACGATCATGGAGAAGAAAGGCCGCGATTTGCGCGGCAAGAAGATCGTTGTTTCTTGGGCGTATGCTTCTTCTTATCTCAAACCGATGTCCGTACCCCAATCCCTGATCTTGCAGATGCCCCGCTTTGGACTCGATGTCACGCTCTCCCATCCGCCGGAATTTGAGTTGATGCCGGAGATTATGGAACAGGCTCGTGCCCAAGCGGATAAATACGGCGGCAAGTTTGAAGTTGTCCATGACATGGAAGAAGGCTTTGCCGATGCTGATATTGTCTATGCCAAATCTTGGGGCCCCCTGATGACCACCCAGGACCCGGACGAAGGCAAGCGCATCCAGGATCAATACAAAGATTGGATCACCGATGCCCGCAAGATGGCCTTGGCCGACAAGGATGCCATTTACATGCACCCCCTGCCCGCCGACCGCGATGTCGAAGTCACCAGCGAAGTGATGGACGGTCCCCAATCGGTAGTCTTCGACCAGGCTGAGAATCGCTTGCACGCTCAAAAGGCCGTCATGGCCTTGACGATGAAATAGGGAAAAAGCCAATGGACCAGGTATCAGTATATCAGGAAGTAGTGTTTTAGGAGCGAATAGTATGGGGAATGGTAAGCGCGGCTTTGATGATTTGGATTGCTATAAAATGGCTTTGGAAGTTGTCAAAGAGGCTTATCGTCTAAGCCGCTGTTTACCTTCTGAGGAAAAATATAACTTGGTGAATCAACTTCGTCGCGCCGCCGTGAGTGTTGCGCTCAATATTGCCGAAGGGTATGGTCGCTATCATTATCTTGATAGCCTACGGTTTTATTACATTGCGCGTGGCTCTTTGGAAGAAGTGTTGAGTGCTTTCATTATTTGTGATCAAGTTGGTTATACGACTGATGAACTGCCAGCTCAAAGAAAGCTTTGTGGAGATGCTATTCGTACGCTCAATGGCTATATCCGCTACATTCGCAGCCAGAGACGTGGACAAAAAGAATACGGTGACAGCGTTATTCGTGAAGAAATTTTTCCATCTGATGAGATTTTACCATCTCCGGATAATGAATAAACTGACTCCTTAGCCCTGTTTCCCGATTCCTGGTCCCCTGATATCTGATCCCTTATTCGATACCTTGATTATGTCTAGTTTGTTATCATGAGGAGTATATACTATGACTTCTACCCCCCGCAAAGTCGCAGTCGTTGCCATTGGCGGTAACGCACTGATTATTGACAAGAATAAGAAAACTATTCCCGACCAATTTGATGCCATCAAACAAACGATGGGACACATCGCTGATATGATCGAAGACGGCTGGGATGTAGTCATCACCCATGGGAACGGGCCTCAGGTTGGTTTCATTCTGCGCCGGTCTGAGTTAGCCTTACATGAACTGCACCCTGTTCCCCTGGATTATTGCGGCGCTGATACCCAAGGTGCCATCGGTTACATGGCGCAGAAAGCCTTGCGCAATGAATTCAGAAGACGCGGTGTCAACAAAGAGACAGCCACTGTTGTGACCCAGGTGTTGGTCGATAAAGATGATCCTGCTTTTGAAAATCCATCCAAGCCCGTAGGTTCTTTTTTGGATGAAGAAACTGCCCGCGAACGGATGGCCAATGGCCAGGATTTTGTTGAAGATGCTGGCCGCGGTTGGCGCCGGGTTGTGCCTTCCCCCCTTCCAAAACATATCATCGAAGTTGAAGCCATCGAAACACTGGTCGAAAAAGGATTCACCCTTGTTGCCGTCGGCGGTGGAGGGATCCCCGTGATCGAAAAAGAGAACGGCGATCTGCGCGGTGTTGAGGCTGTCATCGACAAGGATTTTGCTTCCGGATTGTTGGCCAAGCTTATCGAGGCCGACTTACTCCTGATTTCTACCGCGGTTGAGAAGGTGGCGCTCAATTTCAACAAGCCGGATCAAACATGGCTGGATGAAATGACCATTGCCGAAGCTGAACAATACATCGAAGAAGGCCATTTTGCTCCTGGCAGCATGTTGCCGAAAATCCAGGCGGTTATAAAATTTCTCAAGGAAGGAGGAAAAAAGGCCCTGATTACCGATCCGCCTAATATTGAACGCGCTTTGAAAGGTGAAACGGGCACTTGGATCGTTCCATAGGGTACAATAGGGAATCAGGTTCTCTACTATGCTGAAGGGTATGAAAGGAGGTAAAAAATCTCGTCAATCTTGATTTAGTACGTGAGTTTGCTTCAATTCATTCTTTTCGTACACTACTTATGGAGGAGTAAAAATGAAAAAGAAAGTTTTATCGTTGTTGGCCCTCTTGTTGGCGGCTTCTTTGTCTTTGACGGCTTGTGGACCTCAGGATGCTCCTGAGGAGGCTGGGGAAGAACTGACTGTGGCCTTTATCTATATCGGTCAACCCGGAGACCTGGGATGGACCTACGAACATGAACAAGGTCGTTTGATGTTGGAAGAAGAATTCGGTGATCAGGTAGAAACGATCACCGTTCCGGACGTCCCCGAAGGGCCGGATGCTGAGAAATCCATCCGTGACGTTGTCAATCAGGGCGCCGACGTGGTCTTCACCACCAGCTTTGGTTATATGGATCCTACCCTGACGGTAGCCGAGGACAATCCTGACGTCATCTTTGAGCACTGCTCTGGCTTCAAAACGGCTGACAATATGGCCACATATTTCGGTCGAATGTACCAGCCCCGTTATTTGTCTGGATTGGTAGCAGGCAGCATGACGGAAGTCAATTCTATCGGTTACGTGGCGGCTTTCCCCATCCCCGAGGTTATTCGAGGCATCAATGCCTTCACGCTCGGCGTTCGAGAAGTCAATCCTGAAGCGACCGTGAAAGTGGTCTGGTCTAACACCTGGTACGATCCGGTCAAAGAGCGCGAAGCCGCGCAGGCTCTGCTGGATGAGGGCGTGGACATCATCGCTCAGCATCAGGACACCACCGAACCACAGAAGGCGGCGGAGGAAGCCGGCCAATTGAGCATTGGTTATGACTCCGATATGGCTCAATTTGTTGGTGACACCGTTCTAACCAGTCCGGTCTGGAACTGGGGCACCTACTACGTTGATACTGTCAGCGCCGTGCTTGACGGCACATGGGAAACCCATCAGTACTGGGGTGGCTTGGAGGACAATGTGGTCATGCTGGCTGATCTGAGCCCCAAGGTTCCCGATGATGTGGCCGAAATGGTTGATGAAGCTCGCTCCAAGATTATGGATACAGATTGGGACGTGTTCTGCGGTCCGATCAACGCACAAGACGGATCGACCAAGATCGCTGATGGCGAATGTATGTCAGATGGCGATATGCTCTCCATGGAATGGTTTGTGGAAGGCGTGGAAGGCAGCCTCGAGTAACTCCATCTGAGTTTCTTTCTCCCCAGATCCTGCCCGGCAGGGTCTGGGGAATTTTCAAGCACAGGATGTAAGGCGAGAAAACATGAGTGAAACAAAGACGAAATACGCAGTTGAGATGCGGGGGATCACCAAACGCTTTCCAGGTGTGATCGCCAACCAGGATGTCGATCTTTTGGTCAGAGAAGGTCACGTTCACGCTTTGTTGGGTGAAAATGGCGCCGGAAAAAGTACATTGATGAATGTGCTTTCGGGGTTGTATCAACAGGACGAAGGCCAAATTTATCTGCACGGCAAACCTGTTAGCATTCAATCCCCTCGAGATGCCATTGATCTGGGCATCGGGATGGTGCATCAACACTTCATGTTAGTGGAATCCCTGACCGTGGCCGAGAACGTCATTTTGGGATTATACCCAACCGGTCTGGTGATCAACATGAAACAGATCGAGAACGAGATTCGTGAACTGTCCAACCGCTATCAATTGAACGTTGATCCTGGTGCATATATCTGGCAACTTTCGGTAGGCGAACAGCAACGGGTAGAGATTTTGAAACTGCTTTACCGGGGAGCCGAAATCTTGATCATGGATGAGCCTACAGCCGTGCTCACCCCCCAGGAAGCCGACAAGTTGATGAAGATTCTGCATCAAATGGCCCGCGAGGGGAAAAGCATCATTTACATCACCCACAAATTACAGGAGGTGATGGGTTATGCCGATAGGGTCTCTGTGCTCCGTAAGGGAAAGATGGTTGAAACCCTGGATACGGAAGGCACCTCCAAGGATGAATTGGCCTGCTCCATGGTGGGCAAAGAGGTGTTGTTCCAGTTTGACAAAGAGGATCGAGAACCTGGTGACGTGATCATTCAGGTTGAGAATCTAAAGGTAGTCAATGATAAAGGATTGCCTTCCTTGAAGGGTGTCTCTTTTGAAGTCCGGGCTGGTGAAATTTTGGGCATTGCAGGGGTTGCCGGCAATGGTCAGCGGGAATTGGCCGAGGCGATCACTTGTTTACGCCCGATCAAACGAGGCAAAGTATTGGTTAACGGCAGAAATGTGACCAATTGCCCTCCCCGAGACGCGATCAATACTGGCTTAAGCCATATTCCAGGAGATCGCTTGGGTCGGGGACTGGCGGGTAATTTACCCGTCTCAGATAACCTGGTCATGAAGGTATACCGTAGACCACCTATCGCTACTGGTCCTTTGGTTAATTACAAGGAAGTGAATTCGTTTTCATCCCGCTTGGTGGATAATTTCGATATTATCACGCCTTCCATCAAAACCCCTTCCCGCTCTCTTTCGGGCGGGAATCAACAAAAACTTGTTTTGGCTAGAGAAATTGACGCCAGCAGTGGAGCTTTAGTGGCCTTTAACCCCACACGAGGTTTGGATGTGGGCGCTACGGAAGCAGTCCGCAGAGAATTGTTGGTCCAACGCGATCAGGGGGCAGCCATTCTGCTTATTTCGGGTGATCTAGATGAACTGCTTCAAATTGCTGATCGTATTTTAGTAATTTACGAAGGGGAAATCATGGGTGAAATGGCTATAGAAGATGCTGATATCGACCAGATTGGCCTGATGATGGCAGGTGAAAGACAGGATAATCGACCTAATTCGTCGAACAATTAATGTGGAGGGATGAGTCACCGTGAAGATAAAATTTGAACGACGTTTGAAGGAAGCGAAGTGGGCCGTATTCGTCGTCCCGATTGTGTCCTTCGTCCTGGCTTTAGGTTTTGGGGGGATATTATTGTTGGTATTTGGCATCAATCCTCTCAAAGCCTTCCAAGTGATGGTTCAAGGCTCCCTGGGTGGGAGATATGCGATTACGGAAACAGTGGTGAAAGCCATCCCCTTGATGTTAACCAGCTTGGGCGTATCTGTGGCTTTCCGCATGCTTTTCTGGAATATTGGAGCGGAAGGCCAGTTAGCCTTCGGAGGGATTGCAGCCTCCTATGTGGCTCTCTTCTTGAGTGACTCGTTACCCAATTTCTTGACTCTTCCCGCGATGGTCGTCTTTGGGATGGCTGCTGGAGCTATCTGGGCTTTGATCCCGGCCTTATTGAAAGCCTATCTGAACGTGAACGAAATCTTGACCACCCTGATGATGAATTACATCGCTATTTTGATGGTGGAATACCTTTATCTTGGTCCTTGGCGGGATCCGGATGGCTACGGCTTCCCGGGATCAGCCCCCTTCCCTGATGAAGCTATTTTGCCCCGTTTGGTTGGCCGGGTGCATCTGGGGATTGTTTTTGCGCTGATCGCGGCATTTATTCTTTGGTTGATCATGAGCCGAATGAAATGGGGATATGAAATTCGTCTAATCGGTGAAAATCCCCGCGCTGCGAAATATGCTGGCATCAGCACGACGAAGAACATGATCTTGGTCATGTTGCTTTCAGGTGCCCTGTCTGGTTTGGCAGGTATGGCCGAAGTTTCGGGTATTGCCCATCGGCTTTATCAAGGCCTGACCGCAGGCTATGGCTATACGGCTATTATTGTCTCTTGGCTGGCGAGCTTAAATCCCTGGGCTGTTCTTTTCGTGAGCCTTTTCATGGCGGCTCTGACCGTGGGGGGCGATCAGCTTCAGGTCGCCATGGGCATCCCGGCGGCGGTAGCGCTGGTGCTTCAAGGCGCTATTCTATTCTTTGTCTTGGGAGGATGGGTATTCATCAATTATCGCATTCGGATAATTCGTACCGCAGAAGCAACACAGGTAGGTGAACTCCATGACTGAAACCATGATCATATCCCTGCTGACGATTACCGTGCGGGCCGGCGTTTCTTTGCTCTATGCCACGCTTGGAGAGATCTTTACCGAACGGTCTGGTGTACTGAACCTCGGCGTGGAAGGCATCATGCTGATGGGAGCAGCCACAGCCTTTGCGGTTTCTTATCACAGTAATAGCGCCTGGTTGGGCCTGGCTATTGCTGCTCTGATAGGAATGTTGTTGAGTGCCATCCATGCATTTCTGACCGTTACAATGCAGGCCGACCAGGTGGTGAGTGGTCTGGCCTTGACGTTATTTGGGACAGGTCTCTCCAGTTTTATGGGGCAGCGCCTGGGCCCCGGTGGCACGACCATGGTCGGTTTGCAGGCCCCGACGTTCCAGCGTTTTTCGATTCCACTCCTGGAGAAAATTCCTATTCTGGGTGCATCTTTATTCAACCAAGATATTCTCGCTTATATCCTTTACTTGTTGTTACCTGCTCTTTGGTTTTTCCTTTATAAAACGCAACCTGGTCTGCACCTGCGGGCGGTAGGCGATAATCCCACCGCGGCAGATGTGCTGGGCATCCAGGTCAAGCGAAACCGTTATCTGTACACTGTTTTTGGCGGCTTGCTGATGGGTGTAGCCGGGGCTCATCTTTCCATGGCCTACCTACAGGGGTGGGCAATGAATATTACCGGTGGGCGAGGCTGGATTGCGATTGCTTTGGTGATTTTTGCCACATGGAACCCATTTCGGGCTGCGGTTGGTGCCCTGCTTTTTGGCGGCATTAATGCCTTACAGTTCAGGCTCCAGGCGGCAGGCACAGAAATCCCCGCCCCTTTCCTCAATATGATGCCTTACTTTTTCACGATTTTGGTGTTGGTATTCATCACCTGGGGAGAATCGTTCCGAAAGCGTCTGGGCGCGCCCGCAGCGCTTGGGAACCCCTACATTCGAGAGGATAAAAAGTGAGCGAACGGTGACCTGTGATTTTGTGAGATTGGAGAAAAACTTGGCATCTGAAATGGTGAATAGTTGCTATAGACAGTGCCTGGAAGTTCGTTTGTAGTGAAAACCGCATACAGGAGAAAGACATCATCATATGTCCGAATTTAGTGTTGTAACGTTGAATATGTTAGACGATCTTTCCCGCTGGGATGCTCGCCGGGAAGTCATGTTGACTCAAATGAATGCTCTCCGGCCGGATATTGTTGCATTGCAAGAGGTCGCTGACCATAAAGGCGAAAGCACGGCCCAATGGCTCGCCGACCAACTCAACCAACAAGACGAACCTCCTGATCCTGGCTATCAAGTTTTTCCCATGCTTGTTGAAGAGAAGTCCCAACAAGAAAAGCTGGCCATATTAAGCCGTTGGCCGATCAAGCGCAATGAGAATGTTTCCCTAGATGATGAGAATCACGTTGCCCAGTTCGCCAGCGTGCGTGTGGATGATTTCACCATCTTTTTGGTCAATGTGCTTTTTTATCATGAAGATGAAAAAGGCTCCGATATCGAGCCGGGTCAGGTTGAGCAGCTTCTCGATTATTTGGATGGTCAATCTTACAAACCCCCGGTGCTGATTTGTGGTGATTTTGGCTGCATACCTGATTCGGCTCCGATCCAGACAATGCTCAAGTATTTTGATTCTGCTCATCGCCAGGTACACGGTCAGGAACCGGACTTTACCTATCCCACACCGTTGCCTCAATCCTGGCAGAATCAGTTGGTCGGTTGGTTGGAATCAGCCTTCAGCAATCATCAGAAGAATGACGAGGTCTTGCGCGTCACGCTTGATTATATTTTCGCCGATCCGCGTTTCACCATCCATGGTTGCCGGCTTGTTTTCAATCAACCTTCTGAGAACAATGAAGATATCTATGCATCCGATCATTTTGGTTTGTATGCTCAATTGAAGGCGGTACGATGAAAAATTTATTTCAACGAGAATGGTTTTCGCGTCTAATTGATTTGTTCTTGCCCGTCTTTGCCACGTTGGCAGCGTTGGCGATTGGCGCAATCATGCTATTGTTGCTCAACGTCAACCCCTTGGAGGCTTATCGAGCGCTTTGGGAAGGCGCCTTTGGCAGCACCAACGCCTTGGCCGAGACATTGGTTAAGGCTACGCCGCTCTTGCTGGTCGGGCTGGGGATTTGCATCTCTTTCCGCGGCGATGTGATTAATATCGGAGGTGAGGGGCAGATGGTCGTCGGCGCGATCTTGGGGACGCTGGTCGGCTTGAATTTCACTGAATGGCCCGGGTGGATCGTCATCCCTGCGGCTTTGTTAGCCGGTTTCGTCGGCGGTGCTATCTGGGGAGGCATCCCCGGCTTTTTAAAGGCGCAATTCAAAGTTAACGAGATCCTAAGCACGGTGATGATGAACGCCATCGCTGTGCAACTGATGAACTTCTTGTTACGCGGCCCGATGATCGATCCCGCCCAGGCGGAATTAGCTTCCAAAATCCCCCAGACGGCTCGTCTGATCGACGCTTTTCGGCTGCCCCGCTGGGTGCCGACTCGTTTGCACCTCGGCGCGCTGATCGCGGTCCTTTTGGCTGTGGTGGTCTACATCTTGCTTTGGCGCACAACCTGGGGATACCGCATCCGTGCTGTAGGCCAAAACCCCCATGCTTCCAGGTATGCGGGCATCAAGGTGAAGAACTATATCGTTCTCGCCTTGCTTTTGAGTGGCGCCTTTGCTGGCCTTGCCGGGGTCACCCAGGTTTTTGGCGTCAACTATCGGATGATCACAGACGGCTCCGCTTCCGGGTTTACGGGCAAAGCAGGCTTCAATGGCATCGTGGCTGCTTTGTTTGGACAACTCCATCCTCTGGGGACGATCCCGGCTTCGGTTTTGTTCGGAGCTCTCTTGGTTGGAGCCAATAAAATGCAGCGGGCGGTCCAGGTTCCCTCGGCCTTGGTGACCGCGTTGAACGGCCTCGTCGTTGTCTTTGTGGTCAGCAGCGAAATTTGGCGTCGGCGCCGTCAACATCGTCGTATGCTCGTTGCCGAAGAGGAGGGTGCTGCACGCCCAGATTCTAGCGGTGAAGTCGAACCTTCACGCGAAGAGGAGGTCGCGGCATGATTTCAGATTTATTTTCCATGACCGTTCTGATTGGTATTTTGGCCTCGGGTATTCGCCTTGCGACCCCCTATCTCTATGCTGCCATTGGTGAGACGTTGGGCCAGCGCAGCGGTGTGCTTAACCTTGGCGTCGAAGGTCAAATGCTCTTGGGCGCTTTTGCTGCTTTCTACGTGGTCTTTTTGACCGAAAATTTGTGGCTCGGCGTTTTAGCCGCCATGCTTGTCGGCGCTTTGATGGGCTTGGCGATGGCGTATGTGACCGTCAATCTCCAGGCTCAGCAGGGTATCAGCGGGATAGGATTTTATCTCTTCGGCTTGGGGTTGAGCGATTTGCTCTTCCAAAAATTGCTCGGCACCGTTGAGACAGTCAAAGGGTTCTCTAAAATCCATATTCCAGTGCTGAGTGACATTCCCGGTCTGGGGGAGATTTTCTTCAGCCAAAATATCCTTGTTTACATTGCCTTTGCCCTTGTTCCTATCGGCTGGTTTGTGCTGAATAAAACCACGTTGGGATTGAAAATTCATTCGGTTGGCGAAAACCCCGAAGCAGCGGATTCTCTGGGTGTTAGCGTTGTCAAGGTTCGCTATTTCACTATTATTTTAGGAGGTACTCTCTCAGGGATTGCTGGTGCCTCCTTATCGATCGCTTTGTTGAACGTTTTTCAACAAAACATGACCAGTGGTCTTGGCTTTATCGCCGTAGCCCTGGTTTATTTTGGCGGATGGCGTCCCTGGGGCGTTTTAGGAGGCGCATTGCTTTTCAGCATGGTTAACTCGTTGCAATTGTGGGTTCAAGTGCTGGGGATCCCCATCCCTTCGGATATTGCTGTGATGATGCCGTATATCCTGACCATCTTGGTGCTGGTTGCATCCGTTTCCAGAGTGCGCGGTCCTTCAGCCCTAACAAGACCTTTCGAACGAGAAGAATAGATTGATTGTAGGAGGTGACAACGAGAGATTTGACGAAAATAGGTAGAGAAACGGAACCATCAAAATGTATGTTTACACAAGGAGAAGTTCATGAAAAAGCTAAAATGGTTATTTGTAGGTATCTTGGTTTTAGGCCTGCTGCTTAGCGCCTGCGCGCCTGAGGCAGCCCCACCCGAAGAAGCGGAAGAACCCGCCGCCGAAGAACCGGCAGAAGAAGAGCAAGAAGCCGAGGAAGAGGAACCTGCCGAAGAAGCAGGGGCGCCCTTCCGTGTGGCTGTTGTTATGCCCAGCTCGATCAATGACCTTGCCTTCAGCCAGAGCATGTATGATGCCCTGCTGAGAGTTCAAGAAGAGATGGGCGGCGAAGAAGCCATGGAAATCGTTTATTCCGATGGCATGTTCGTTGTCGATGATGCCGCTGCGGCGTTGCGCGATTATGCTGCTCAAGGCTATGATCTGGTCATTGGGCACGGCTCGCAGTACGGATCCTCGCTGCAAGAAATTGCTCCTGACTTCCCCGAAACTAGCTTCGCCTGGGGCACCACGGTGGACACATTTGGCTTGGACAATGTTTTCGCCTATGAGGCCGCCTCCGATGAAGGTGGTTACGTCAATGGCGTCATGGCTGCCAGCCTCTCCGAAAGCAATGTCATTGGCGTTGTTGGCCCCATCGAGACAGGTGACGCCAAGCTCTATGTTGATGGCTTTGTCGCCGGGGCTGAGGCTACCAATCCCGATGTGCAGGTAAACGTCAACTACATCGGTTCTTTCTCCGATGTAGCTCTGGCTGCCGAAGCTGCCAACACGCACATTTCCGCTGGCGCAGATGTGCTTACCGGTACGGCCCAGATGGTCGTGGGCGCCATCGGCGTCGCTGAAGAAAACGGCGCGCTTTGGTTTGGGACTCAATCCGTACAAACTGAATTGGCCCCCGACATTGTCGTTGCCAATCAGGTTTATCACTGGGAAGTTGTTGTCAATGAAATTATTGACCTCATTGACGAAGGCACGCTTGGTGGCAAATCCTTTGTGATTGATCTTGCCAATGATGGCGAAGTGATGGAATACAACCCCGAATTCGATCTCCCCGAAGATGTCAAAGCTTTGGCCGATGAGACCGTTCAAGGAATCATCGACGGCAGCATCGTGATTGGTGAAGCTGCTACTGCCGAGGAAGAGGAGATGGAAGAAGAAGCTGAGGAAGAAGCCGCCGCTCCCACCTTCGATGATACCTTTGAGGTCGCCGTGGTCATGCCCAGCTCGATCAATGACCTTGCCTTCAGCCAGAGCATGTATGATGCCCTGCTCAGAATCCAAGAGTGGATGGGCGGCGAAGACGCGATGCAATTTGTCTATTCCGATGGCATGTTCGTCGTGGACGATGCCGCTGCGGCGTTGCGTGACTACGCTGCCCAGGGCTATGATCTGGTCATTGGGCATGGTTCGCAGTACGGCTCCTCGCTGCAAGAAATCGCCCCTGACTTCCCCGAGACCAGCTTTGCCTGGGGCACCACGGTGGACACCTTTGGCATGGACAATGTCTTTGCCTATGAGGCTGCCTCCGACGAAGGCGGTTATGTCAACGGTGTCTTGGCCGCCACGCTCTCGCAGAGCAATGTCCTTGGCGTTGTTGGCCCCATCGAGACCGGAGATGCCAAGCTCTACGTCGACGGCTTTGTCGCCGGGGCTGAGGCCACCAATCCCGACGTGCAGGTCAATGTCAACTACATTGGCTCGTTCTCCGATGTCGCTCTGGCCGCCGAAGCTGCCAACACTCATATTTCCGCGGGTGCGGATGTGCTCACCGGCACGGCTCAGATGGTCGTTGGTGCCATTGGTGTCGCTGAAGATCAGGGCGCGCTCTGGTTTGGCACCCAATCGAACCAGACCGAATTGGCCCCCGGCATCGTCGTCGCTAACCAGGTCTACCACTGGGAGGTTATCCTCAAGGATATGATCAATCTGATTGCCGATGGAACCTATGGTGGGCAATCCTTTGTGATCGATCTTGCCAATGACGGCGAAGTGATGGAGTTCAATCCTGACTTTGAATTGCTGCCCGATGCTCAAGAACTGGCCGATGAAACCATTCAAGGAATCATCGACGGCAGCATCACCATTGAGCTAGGCGAGTAGTTTCGAATCATCATTCCCTTCCCATCTCCACAAGGGAGATGGGAAGGGGACTTTCAGCAGCATGGAGATTATGAACAAGTCAGGAGACCAGGACGAACCAGCCTGCTTTGCTGACTGGCTCATAAATCAAATTTAACGAGTAGGATGAGACCATGACAGAATCAAATGTTTTGCCTTCTGGCCATACCCGCATAGACACGTTGGAGATGCATTCGATTACTAAGTGTTTCCCCGGCGTGCGCGCCAATGATTGTGTTGAATTCGATGTCCACGCCGGTGAAGTGCACGCTCTCCTGGGTGAAAATGGCGCCGGTAAAAGTACCTTGATGAAAATTCTCTATGGTTTATACCAGTGTGACGACGGTGCAATCTTCATCAATGGTGAACACGTCGAGATCAATTCGCCTACCGATGCGATTAACCTCGGCATTGGCATGATTCACCAACACTTCATGCTGGTAGAAACGCTGACCGTGGCGGAGAATGTCGCCCTCGGGATGCCCTCTTCCCGCGGCCCGCTTACCGATCTGGACAGAGTTTCCGAGCGGATTATAGAACTGGCTGACATTTACGGTTTGAGGGTCGATCCTCAAGCCTATATCTGGCAACTTTCGG
>CAZXXW010000007.1:0-22283 GCA_964644835.1 uncultured Anaerolineales bacterium | reverse complement strand
AACAGCGTGTTGAGATCATCAAGGCGCTTTATCGAGGGGCAGCGTTGCTGATCCTCGATGAGCCTACCGCCGTGCTCACCCCTCAAGAGGTGGACGAATTATTCGTGATCATGAATCAGATGACCGAAGATGGCCATGGTTTGGTCTTCATTTCGCATAAGCTTCACGAGGTCATTGAGATCAGCGACCGGGTCACTGTGTTGCGCGATGGCCGCAAAATTGGCACCAAACCTACCTCCGAGACGACCAAGGCTGACCTTGCCAGTTGGATGGTCGGGAGGGAGATTGGCTTTGCTCCGGACCGGGGAGATGTTGAAATTGGCGAAACCCGCCTCGAGTTAGAAAGTGTCTCCTGTAGAAGTGACCGCGGCACCCCCGGGCTGCGAAATGTCAGCCTGGAAGTCCGTTCCGGCGAAATTCTTGGCGTCGCTGGCGTTTCCGGCAACGGCCAAACAGAATTGGCCGGAGTGATCACCGGCCTGCGCAAAGTCACCAAGGGCAAAATTTTGCTTGAGGGCGACGACATCACCAACGACCCTCCCAACGAGCGTACCGACCGGATGCTTTCCTATATCCCCGAGGAGCGGATGCGCGATGGCATGATTCAGGATTTCACGGTGGCTGAGAATATGGTTCTGCGTGAGCATCACAAGCAGCCTTATTCGCACTATGGCCTTCTCGATCTCAAAGCCATCGCCAATCACACCGATAGGCTGATCGAGTCTTACCAGGTCAAAACCCCCTCGCGTGAAACCAAGGTGAAAAATCTCTCTGGCGGCAACATTCAAAAAGTAGTGTTGGCGCGCGAACTTTCGCGAGAGCCGCGTGTCATTGTGGCTGCCCAGCCTACGCGCGGTCTCGACATTGGTGCCACCGAATATGTGCGCGAGCAATTATTACAACAAATGCGTGACGGCACGGCTATTTTACTGATCTCGGAAGACCTTGATGAGATTTTGGCCCTCTCAGACCGGATTGCCGTCCTTTACGAGGGCGAAATTATGGACATTTTGCCTGGCGAAGAAGCGACACCCGACCAGCTTGGCTTGTTGATGGCGGGCGTCAAAGAAGAAGGAGTACAAGCTGGATGATGAAATATATTGGTTATCGTTGCTCCGTTTGCGGAGCAGTTTACGGCCCCTCCGAAGTGACCTATACTTGCCCGGAAGATGGCGGTATTTTAGATGTCTTGCTCGATTACGAAGCGCTGAAGAAAAAATCTGTGGATGACCTGATCTTGAGGGATGAGCCGTCCATGTGGCGTTATCTCCCTCTCTTGCCGGTGTCTGATCCCCAGGGATACGGGACTCCCTTGCGAGCTGCTGGCTGGACCCCAACCTATGCCCCGGCCCGTCTCGCCGAGCGACTTGGCCTGAAACAACTTTGGGTCAAAGATGAGAGCCCCAATCCCACCGCCTCATTCAAAGACCGCGCCAGCGCACTGCTGATTGCCCGGGCTCGCGAAATCGACGCTGATGTGATCGTCACCGCCTCGACCGGCAACGCCGGCGCGGCGCTGGCCGGCATGGCCGCGGCTGTGGGACACGAAGCCGTCATTTTCGCGCCCAAATCGGCGCCCCCGGCAAAGATTGCCCAATTGTTGGTTTATGGTGCCCGCGTGATCCTCGTTGATGATAACTACGACGCCGCTTTTCAACTCTCCCTCCAGGCTACAGAAGAGTTTGGCTGGTACAACCGCAACACAGGCTACAATCCCTTCACCGCCGAGGGCAAGAAAACTGCCGCCTTGGAAATCTGGGAGCAGGTCATCTTGTCGGGCGATGCCAAGGGACGTTTGTCGGTTTTCGTCTCGGTAGGAGATGGCAACATCATCTCGGGCATTCACAAGGGCTTCAAAGATTTGCACGTCATCGGCCTGATCGACGAAGTTCCGCGCATTTTTGGCATCCAATCGACCGGCTCGGCCGCGATTGCCAATGCCTACGCCGAGGGTACCGAGGAGATCGAAGCTGTTGATGCCGACACGCTGGCCGATAGCATCTCGGTCAACTTGCCCAGTGATGGCTTGCGCGCTCTGCGGGCTGCCACGCAAACTGGTGGCGTCTATATCGCCGTCCCCGATGAAGCTATTCTGGATGCAATTGCGGCCTTGGGCAGTGTGGGCATCTTCTCTGAACCCGCAGCGGCCACTGCCTATGCTGGCCTGATTCAGGCGGTCGAAGACGGTCTGATCGCACCCGACGATCCCGTCGTTGTGCTCAATACCGGCAGCGGTTTGAAAGATGTCAAGGCGGCCAAGCAGGCTGGGGGCGAAGCGCCGGTCATCCCGCCAACCCTGGAAGCTGTCAAAGCACTCTAGGACTTGACGATGCCGACGGTTTCGATTGTCGCCCCGATTTATAACGAGGCCGAGAATATCCCTGAGCTTTATCGCCGGGTCTGTGAGGTTATCGAGCCGAACGTTGCTTCGTGGGAAATTTTGATGGTCGATGACGGCTCTACGGACGGTTCCACCGAGCTGATTCGGGAACTTGCCGACCGGGATGAGCGCGTCCGCCCGATCATCTTTGCGCGCAATTTCGGCCATCAGCTTGCCCTCACCGCCGGGCTGGATTACAGCCGCGGTGATGCGGTGGTGGTCATCGATGCCGACTTGCAAGACCCTCCCGAAGTGATTCTCGATTTGATCGCCAAATGGCGGGAGGGCTACGAAGTCGTTTATGCCGTGCGGGCCGAACGCGAGGGAGAGAGTTGGTTCAAGAAGACGACCGCGTCGCTGTTTTACCGCTTGATCAACGCGATCACCAAGGTCGATATTCCCTTGGATACGGGCGACTTTCGCCTGCTGGACCGCCAGGTGGTCGATGTACTCAAGCAAATGCGGGAGCGACACCGCTTCCCGCGCGGTATGTCCGCCTGGGTGGGCTTCCGGCAGATCGGAGTCGAGTATCAACGCAAGGCGAGATACGCTGGGGAGACCAAGTATCCCCTCCGCAAGATGTTCCGTCTGGCGTTGGATGCCATCACAGGATTCTCCTACTTCCCGTTGCAGTTGGCGACATACATGGGATTTGCAGCCGCGGGGATGAGCATCCTTGCCATTCCTGTCGTGATCATCCTGCGACTTGCCGGATCGCATGCTTTCTTTGGGCAGGCCTCTACCCTGATTGCGGTTCTGTTTCTTGGGGGTGTACAACTGATTTCCCTGGGTATTTTGGGGGAATACGTTGGCCGATTATATGATGAGGCCAAAGGGCGCCCGCTCTACATTGTGCGCGAGGTGCCGGATCGAAACAAGGGAGAAGGGTGATGTTTTAAAGTCCATCGTTCTCTCTATTTAACACTATAAACTTTTGAAAGGATTACCTAGCATGATCGATTTAACCGTACATGAAAAACAGCTTGAACGGGCCGTTGAGCGAGCCCGCGAGCGCAATATCATTATCCCCACGTTTGCTCAAATGAAAGATCCCTCTTTGATCCCTGACAAGGTCAAAGAAGAGCTCGAGGATATTGGTCTCTGGGATATTACCTCCCGCAACTTGTTCCGGATTACGTGGAAAAATGAACCTGTTTCATCGGGCGGCGGCTATGATGGCGTCAACTATATCGAACTGCCTTCCAGCCTGACGGGCGTAGATGCCCGCATTATCGCTCTGGTGGGCAAATGGTTCCCGACCGGTGCTCATAAGGTGGGTGCCACGTTCGGTTGTCTGGTACCACGCCTCGTGACCGGTCAGTTTGATCCCAGCTTCCACAAGGCCGTCTGGCCTTCCACGGGGAACTACTGCCGTGGTGGTGCTTATGATTCCACCCTCCTGGCCTGCGAATCCATCGCCATTTTGCCTGAAGAAATGAGCCGAGAACGCTTTGAGTGGCTTGAGAAAGTGGCCGGAGAAGTGATCGCCACGCCAGGATGCGAGAGCAACGTCAAAGAGATTTTTGACAAGGTATGGGAACTGCGCAAGACACGCGATAATGTCTTTGTGTTCAACCAGTTTGACGAGTTTGGGAACTACCTGTGGCACTATGATGTCACCGGTCACGCCATGGAAGAAGTACTCCAAGAACTTGGTGCTTATGACGACTACTTTGGCCTGGCGCTAACCACAGGCTCCGCTGGTACATTGGGTTGTGGTGATTACATGAAACAACTCTTCCCCGCCAGTAAGATTGCCGCTGGTGAGGCGCTGCAATGCCCGACCCTGTTGGAGAACGGTTATGGCGGACACCGCATCGAGGGTATCGGCGATAAACACGTGCCCTGGATCCATAATGTCAAAAATACAGACATGATCATCGCCATTGACGACAATGCTGTTGTCAACTTGGCCCGCCTGTTCAATGAGCCTGCCGGACGCGAATACCTGGTTGATCAGGGCGTTCCTGAGAAATTGGTCGGAAAATTAGATCTCCTTGGTTTTTCCAGCATTGCCAATACCCTGATGACAATCAAGATGGCCCAATACTATGAGCTTGACTCCGATGATGTCCTCCTCACCGTTTGGACAGACTCGATGGAGCTGTATCAGAGCCGTCTCAAGGAAATGCACGATACGTTCGGTGAGTACAAAGAAATTGATGCCGCTGCTCACTTTGCCCGCTATCTCGAAGGTGTAGACACCGCTCACTTGCAAGAACTGACCTATGCAGATCGCCGCCGTGTTCACAACCTCAAGTATTTCACCTGGATCGAACAGCAAGGCCGCGAGCTTGAAGAACTCAATGCCCAATGGTACGATGACGATTACTGGATCAGCTTCCAGGAGCAGATCGACGACATGGATGAATTGATCGAAGAATTCAATCAGCGAGTCGGTTTGATCTAGCCCTTGCTTGTTCCTGATTATCTATGCCCTGCTTGAGGATCACCATCTCCTAGTGGGGCATTTTCGCTTTCTTGTGTACTTTTCAGAGTTGCATAAATCTGGTATTGTTTGGGTGGCTCGTTTCTCGTTATCAGCGCTAAAGAAACAATGATAGAAAATACAGCATGAACGAAACTTTAAATGAATTACTGACAAAATCAAATTTACGCAGTTTTGCCGGTGCGACGATTTATAACCGCGGCGTTTCCTATTACCGTAATGGCCGGGTACACGTTCAAACAGCCAATCCCTATGAGCTTCGCTGTGAGGTGCAAGGGACGTACCTGTATGATGTCCAATTGTGGGTGTATGACGATGACCTCAGAGCGATGTGTTCTTGCCCTTATGCCCAAAAGGGATATTTTTGCAAACACATGGTTGCTTCTGGTCTAGCGGGAAAAGAGTTCTTGCACCGACGTTCCCCAGCAGCGTGGCGCTTTCGTCTGGGACAAACCCTGGAATATGCTGACTATTCTGTTGCTGCTGACGCGGAGAAAAGATTTTGGGTTTTCCTGTGTTTGCAATCGGGCTATTCGGGCTGGGAATTGACTCCTTATCGCTTGTGGATCGACCGAGTTCCCGACGGAATCCTTCCTCCTGTGGAAACTCTGAACGCACAAGCATTAGAAGAGCTTGTTCATAATAACCATTGGCTGCTTGACCATATCAAAGAGCTACGCGGAGATGCAAGGGTCCATGGCTGCGTCAATTGCGAGCATGATGGCATTGCTGCTGTCAATTTGATCCGCCAACAAAAAGTATCGACATACGGGAGTTATTATTACAGCAGTTCCCAGCGATATCCTTTATCGGCTTCGTTGGCTTTGATTTCGCAGTTGGATTTACCCTTGTTCAAGGGCGATAATCGCAATCCGGTGAAAAAATGGCTACAAGTGTTGCCAGACGCCGTTGAAGTCCGCATGCGGGTTGGGAAGGAGAATAGCGCTGTCAAAGTTCAGCCGGAATTCTATCAGGGGGAAAAGCGAGTAGAGTTATATCCAAGAGACCTTCAAACATTGGTAAACGATACGGAGACTTGGTTCTTAAGCCAAAATGCTGTCTTTAAGACTCAGAGCGATTTCAGCACATGGCTTCCTTTATGGGGAGGCACAGCCGAGTTGACTATTCCTCCGGAAGATGAAGATGAATTTTTGGAGGATTTCTTCCCGCTGTTGGCTGAACGATTCCAGTTGGAGGGTGAACTTGTCACGTGGGAGGATGTCGAAGCAGAGCCGGTCAAGCGTCTCTACCTGACCGAGGAAAACGAAGAATTGAGAGCACTTCTCCGCTTTGGCTATGGGGAATACGAGGTTTCTTATGATGACGATTTGCCGCCGGTTAGCATTCATCGTAAGCCTGAAGCGTGGACGTTGCTGCGGGTGCAGCGCAATTCTGAACTGGAAGAAGAGATTTATCGCTCGGTTTCTTCGGCTTCGCACGGTTTGAAATATGCCCGCGGTGGTCATTATCCTGATAATGCATTTTTGCTGCGTGCGCGTGTCGATCCAATCGACTTTTTGTTGCGTAAGGTTCCTTGTCTCACTGATGATGGTTTTGAAATCTACGGCGAGGAGAAACTGAAAACAGCTAGAGTGAACCGCACGAAACCGACTCTATCGTTGAATGTCTCTTCGGGAATTGATTGGTTTGATTTGGAAGCTGTGGTTAAGTTTGGGGAAGTGGAAGCCAGCCTCAAGGAAGTTCGCAAAGCCTTGCGCAAGAAACAGCAGTTTGTCAAGTTGGCCGATGGCTCCATTGGTGAGATACCCGATGAATGGGTCGAGCGCTACAAGCATCTTTTCGGCTTGGGCGAGCAGACTGAGGAGGGAGTCCGTCTCTCCAACCATCATCTCACCGTCATTGATCAATTATTGGCTGAAGCAGACCGTTCCCGCGCCGACGAAGAATTCGCCCGCCGCCGGAAGCGCTTATTGAATTTTGACGGCATAGAATCTACCGAGCTTCCTTCTGGTTTCAAGGGTAAATTGCGGCCCTACCAGAAGGCGGGCTACGATTGGCTCCACTTTTTGCATCAATATGAGTTCGGCGGTTGTCTGGCTGATGATATGGGTCTGGGCAAAACGGTTGAGGCGCTTGCTTTGCTGCAATCACACCGAGAGCATGGTCATGCCGAGGCAGCCAGTTTGATCGTCTTGCCGCGCTCTCTGTTGGTCAATTGGGAACGCGAGGCCGAGACTTTTACGCCCGAATTGCGAACACTGATCCATCACGGTCCCGATCGAACTGAAGATTTTAGTGTTTTTGACGACTATGACTTGATCTTGACGACCTATGGCATCATGCGCAATGATATCGAAGCGTTGCGGGAGTACAAATTTCATTATGTCATCCTAGATGAGTCTCAGGCGATCAAGAATCCGGTTACTAAGACGGCAAAGGCGGCTCGTTTGCTGCGTAGCGATCATCGCTTGGTTCTAACAGGCACGCCGGTGGAGAACACCACCTTCGAACTTTGGTCTCAGTTTGCCTTTCTGAATCCTGGCTTGTTGGGCAGTTTGGAATATTTCAAACGCGAGTTTGGCAACCCAATCGAGCGGGACGAAGACCTTGATGCAGCGCAGTTTTTGCGCAAGATGGTTTATCCGTTCATTTTGCGACGGACAAAAGAAAAAGTAGCCCCTGACTTGCCCCCGCGCACGGAACGGGTTGTCTATATGGATATGGAACCTGCCCAACGCAATTTCTACCACAAAACGCGCGATTATTACCGCAGCATGTTGTTGGGTATCATTGAAGAACAGGGTATGAATGACGCTCGTATGAAGGTGTTAGAAGGTTTGTTGCGCCTACGACAAATCAGCAACCACCCCAAATTAGTCAAAGAGAACTTCCGCGGACAGTCGGGAAAGTTGAATCTGTTGATGGAAACACTCGAGAATCTCCGCAATAGCGGACATAAGGCCTTGGTGTTTTCCCAATTTGTCCAGATGCTAAAGTTAGTTCGTGCCGAGATGGAAGCCGTCGATATGCCCTATCTATACTTGGATGGCCGTACCCGCAAGCGTCAGGAACGGGTTGATCAGTTTCAGCAAAATGATGATATTCCTTTCTTTTTGATTAGTTTGAAGGCTGGGGGCGTGGGGCTCAACCTGACCGCGGCCGATTATGTCATTCACATTGACCCCTGGTGGAACCCTGCCGTGGAGATGCAAGCCACCGACCGTACCCACCGGATTGGGCAAGATAAGCCCGTCTTTGTGTACAAATTGATCACTCGCGACACCGTCGAAGAAAAAATATTGAAACTGCAAGAACAAAAGAAACAACTTGTTGAGCAGCTTATCACCACCGAGAAGAGTTTCTTCAAGAATCTAGATGCCAACGATGTGGATGTGCTCTTCAGTTGATGTTGGATTTGACATGTTGTTATGCTTGGCCCCCAAATCACCTATGTCCAATATACGAATTTACCAGCACAGGAGGACCGATGTTGAAATCAACCGATCTTATCCTCGTTGCCTACATGCCCAAGCCGCGCGATCTCGAAATCGCTCGTTTATTGGGCTGGTATCGTATCCCCCTGGCGACCGCGCCCAAAGTGATCGCTGTGGATCATCTTGCTTTTTATCAACCGGCTTCCTTTGGCGAAGAACATCGTTGGCGGGTGGAATATGTCGCCCCGGTGCGTGGTCACGAACTTGTTACCCGGGCCGAATTGTTACAGGATGAGCCTGACCACCCTCGAGCTGGGGAGGAGTATTTCAAGATTCAACTTGGCCCGTTGCTGCGCTTGCCGCGCCCGATTCGCGCCGATGGCTGGAAGCGATTCACCTTCCTGTACACAACCGGAGAATATCTCCGCAAAGCCAAAACCCTCTCTGATTTGACCGTTCACGACGACGAGCGCAAACGCCTGTGGAAAGCCCTGCGCGAACGCGCTGCCTCCGATCATCATTATCACACTGATCTGCCAGAAGTCGATGTCCAACCCGAAGTGCTTGCTGCCTTGCTGGGGATGGGGAAGACAGAGGGGCCAGAGGAGCCAAAAGGCTAAGAAGAGCCAAAGGGAACAGAAGGACCAAAGGATTCAGAGGAACCAAAGGTTTCAAAGGAGCCAGAGGAACCAAAGGGGCCAGAGGAGGAGATATGGTTCGCGATCATAGCAATCGTAAGAAAGGCTTTCGAAAACTGCTCGTTTGGCAGCGCGCTCATGAACTTGTCTTGGGTGTATACAGGTCAACAAAATCCTTTCCCGATCATGAACGCTATGGTCTCGTTTCACAACTTCGTCGCGCCTCTGTTTCAGTCCCTGCCAATATTGCTGAAGGGTTTGCTTTGGGCACAGATCCTCAGTTTTTGCGCCATTTACATATTTCACAAGGATCGTTAGCAGAGGTAGAATACTATCTCATCCTGGCGAATGAGTTGACCTATTTGTCTTCTGACGAATACCAGCGATTGGAAGATAAGCGCCGAGAGACCGGATACCTTCTGCACCGCCTGATGGAAAAAATCAAGGAGCGATCGAGATAAACATCTGGCTCTTTTGATGCTTCTGGTTCCTTTGCTTCTTCCGTCCTACAGAACGTTCATACTTCCTTATTGGAGACTCTCATGACTACCAAAACCTTAATCCAGAACGGCACCCTCCTCACCGCCTCCGATACTTACCGGGCTGATCTCCTCATCGAAGGGGAGCAAATTGCTTCGATCGGCAACGACATTCAGGCTCCGGACGCGAAAATCGTTGATGCGACTGACAAGCTGATCATGCCGGGAGGGATCGACCCTCACACCCATTTTGATCTGCCCATGTTCGATACTGTCTCTTCGGATGATCATTACACCGGTCACAAAGCCGCTGCTTTTGGTGGCACCACCACAGTGATGGATTTTGTGCCTCACAGCCCGCCGTTGGGAGAAAAGCTGGAGATCAAGGGAGATGTCCACATCTGGCGCGCTAAAGCCGACCCTAAAGCGGCGATTGACTTTGGTTTTCACATGAACATCACCCATTTCGATGACGACGTTGCCCGCCAGATCCCCACTTTGCTTGAAGATGGCATCACAACTCTGAAAGTATTCACCGCCTACAACGGGCGTCTCCGTTTGCGCGATGGCGACATCTTCGAAGTGATGCGTATCGCACGCGATCACGGCATGTTGACGATGGTCCATGCGGAAAATGGCGATGTGATTGAAGCCCTCACCGCCGAGGCTCTTGCTCATGGCCACACTGAACCGGTATGGCACGCTCGCACACGGCCTGCCTGGGGCGCGGTGGAATCGGTCTTGCGAGCCTGCGCGTTAGCTGCTCAAGCGAATGCCCCCTTGTACGTTGTCCACATGAACACCGCCGGAGGGGTCGACCAGGTCGAATATGCCCGCGATCACGGTGTCCCTGTGATGGGAGAGACCACGCCGCCTTATCTCTTTTTCAGCGTGGATGATTTGCAGCGGCCCGATGGCGCCAAATGGATTTGCTCGCCGCCGGTGCGCACCGAGCGCGATAATGCCCGTCTGTGGGATGGGTTGGCCGATGGCGTCATTCAGTCGATGGGCACCGATCATTGCCCCTTTTTCTATGATGGCACGAAGCCGATCGTTTATGAGGGCGAAGAAATTGCCATCCCTGGCAAGGAACTGGGTGCCGATGATTTCACCAAGATTCCCAATGGCTTGCCCGGTGTTGGAGACCGCATGCCCGTTTTGTGGACTGAAGGTGTGGTCAAAGGGCGAATGACACCAAATCAATTTGTGGCCTTGATGAGCACCAATCCAGCCAAAATTTTTGGCCTCTATCCCCGCAAGGGTGCCCTGGTGCCCGGCGCCGACGCCGATATTGTCATCTGGGACCCGAAGCGGGTGGTCGACTACGGCGTGGATCTGTCGCATCAGCGCACGGATTACAATTTGTACCAGGGCTGGGAATTGATCGGCTACCCGGAGCGAGTTTACCTGCGGGGCAACTTGATCGTCGATGGTGAACGCTGGCTGGGCAAAGCGGGTATGGGCAAATTCTTGCATCGAAAGCCCGGCGCTGAGGTGTTGTGAACTTTCGATAAGTTGCTTGACTTGAATAGTTTTGTTGCGATCGACGGGAAGTTTTGTAAATTTTGTTGTATAATTGCTACAGGCTGGTCATAAAAGTTCTCGTCACTCCTGAGATCAATAGCGCGATCAAATTGGTTTCGCCAGACAATGTGTATGTTTTGGGTGAGAAGAGCATAAGGAGGCATCCATGGATTCTGGGAACGAAAAATTGCCCGAAACCTTCCTTGTCGTTGGAGGTTCCAAAATCTATGTCTTTCAAAAAGACGTTATTACGCTGGGTCGCGCCTTGGATAATGATCTTATTTTCCGTCAACCTCAGGTCTCCCGTAAACACGCTAAAATACAATACCGAGACGGAAGTTTTGAGATCATTGATTTGAAATCAACCGGAGGGACATATGTGAATGGCAACAGAATTGAGCGCTGTGCCCTCTCGAAAGGCGATGTGATCACGTTGACAAACCTTCATCTTGTCTTCGGCCAGGATGCAGACATTGATATGGACAAAGTTGCAACGTATGAGCCTCCCATCCAGAAAGACCAATCGCGCAGACATACCGATATTCTGGGAAACAAGTAGCCTTTTATTTATAAACCCGTTTGAATTGTCCATGGCGCGGTTTCTAACAGAAGCCGCGTCTTGTGGTTAACAATTGCTGAAGCAGAATCGTTTTTCGGGTACAATCTTGGCAAGTTCAAGTTATCTTTTCATACACACTATGATTTCATCTTTGACGATTAATCACCACACTTTGGATTGGGGTTCCCGTACCTACGTGATGGGAATCCTCAACGTGACGCCAGATAGTTTCTCTGGAGATGGTCTCATGACGCAACAGGATGCCTTGGCTGCATCCCTCGAGCAGGCGCGCCAATTTGTTGAAGCGGGCGCCGATCTTCTCGATATCGGTGGCGAGAGCACCCGCCCCGGGGCGGAGCCGGTTGCCGCTGACATTGAATTGGAACGGGTTATGCCCGTGATTGAGGAACTGGTCGTTCAACTCCCCGATATATTGCTCTCGATTGACACCTACAAAGCCAGCGTAGCCGAAGCTGCCTTGGAAGCTGGTGCCCACATGGTCAACGATGTCTGGGGGTTGCGGGCCGATCCCGATCTTGGTGCTGTGGTGAAGCGGCACAACGTTCCCGTGATTTTGATGCATAACCGTAGCAACCCCAAAACGGCTGAAATCCGCGACCGGCTGGGTGGCCGCTATGTTGGTGTCGAGTATGACGATTTGCTCGAAGACGTCAAAAGCGAGTTGCTCCAAAGCGTAGCAATCGCTCACAAAGCCGGAATCAACGACGAGCAAATTCTGCTTGACCCCGGTATCGGGTTTGGGAAAACCGTCATACAGAATCTCGCCCTTCTTGACCGCTTGAATGAAATCCGCGCTTTGGGCTATCCTGTCTTGTTGGGTCCGTCGCGCAAATCCTTCATTGGCTACACCCTCGATCTCCCCCCGGATCAGCGCGCCGAAGGCACGGCCGCGACCATCTCGATTGGGATCGACCGCGGCGCCGACATCGTCCGCGTTCATGATGTCACCGAGATGGTGCGCGTCGCCCGGATGACTGATGCCATCGTTCGATCAGAATAAGACCGCTTTTGCACTCATTGATACAGGCTGGGGCCGCCGAATCCGGCGGCCCTTTGCGCGTTCTTACGTAGTTTTAACATTGGTGTGGTACAAAGAAAATCACGCAAATTACTAACGATAGAACTAGGAGGAATCTTATGGCCGAAAATGGACAACAAATTGCCTTCAAGGCTGAAATTAAGCAATTGCTCAATATCCTGATCCATTCTCTCTATACCGAGCGAGATATTTTTCTGCGTGAGTTGATTTCCAACGCTTCCGACGCGCTGACCCAAATGGAATTTGCCATGCTTACCGATCGGGATGTCCTTGACCCCGACGCTGAGCTGGAAATTCGCATTGATGTCGATGAAGATGAGAAGATCATCACCATCAGCGATACTGGCATCGGCATGACCCAGGAGGAGCTAACCACCAACCTGGGCACCATCGCTCAATCCGGCGCGCGTGCCTTCATGGAAGCTGCTCAAGAAGGCGCCGACGTACAGAAACTCGCCGATGTGATCGGCCAATTTGGGGTTGGTTTTTATTCCGTTTTCATGGTCGCCGATTGGGTCCGGGTGACATCGCGCTCTTACAAGCCTGATACGGAGGCCGCCACCTGGTACGCCACAGGCGAAGACACCTTCACCGTCTCCAGCGCCGAAAAAGAAGACCGCGGCACTACGATTGAGATCAAACTCAACGAAGATGCTGAAGAATTCGCCAACGAAGGCCGATTGCGCCAAGTCGTCAAGAAACATTCCGATTACGTCCGCTATCCCATTTATTTAGGTGACGAGCAAGAGCAAATCAACCGGCAGACGGCCATCTGGCGGCAATCCTCAGATGAAGTTGAAGACGAAGAATATACCGAATTTTACAAACATCTCACCCTGGAGATGGAAGATCCCCTCACCCACATCCATTTCATCGCCGATGCACCTTTGCGTATTTTTGCCCTGCTCTACCTGCCTGCCAAACCCGAGCGGAGCATGTTCTCCCTGCGCACAGAGGACGGCCTTAAACTCTATGCCCGCAAAGTGCTCATTGAGGAGTACAACACCGATCTCTTGCCGCCCTATTACCGCTTTATGCAGGGTGTCGTCGATTCCGAAGATTTGCCCCTCAACGTTTCTCGCGAGTCGGTTCAGGCCACCGCCATGATCGCTCGCATCAAGAAGATTCTCACCAACCAGGTGACAAAAGAGCTTGAGCGATTGGCCGCCGATGAGCCCGAGACTTATGCTACATTTTGGCGCAACTTTGGCCCCTTCATCAAGGAGGGCATTGCCTCGGATCAATTTGGCCGCGAGAAACTTTATCCCCTCGTTCGCTTCCACACCACCACGCACCTCCAAACATGGACTTCCCTGGATGAATACGTCGAGCGGATGAAAGACGACCAGGAGAAGATTTACTACATCCTTGGTGATGATCCTAGTTCCGTGGCCCGCAGCCCCCACCTGGATTATTTCCGCAAACATGGCTACGAGGTGATTACCTGGACCGATCCGATGGATTCGTTCATGTTGATGGGATTGCGTGAATACGCTGATTTTGAACTCCAGAACGTGGCCGATCCTGACCTAGAATTGCCGGTTGGTGACCAAGAACCGGAGGAGGATTCCGCTCCCGAGCCACTGCCCGATGATGAAATCGCCTCACTTGTAGATCGCTTCAAAGAGCAGCTTGGCGAACGGGTCACAGACGTGCGCACAACCGACCGCTTGACCGACTCCATCGCCCGTCTTGTCGACCCCGAAGGCACGCTCAACCAGGAGATGCAGCGGGTTTACCGCTTGATGGATCGCGACTACGAAGTCCCCAAGAAAGTTTTGGAACTCAACCCCCGTCATCCCGTTTTGGCAAAATTGAATCAAATGCCCACCGACGATGGTTTGAGCGCCATCGTGATCGAGCAGATCTACGACAGCGCCCTGCTGATCGAAGGCATCCATCCCGACCCGGCCTCGATGTTGCCCCGCATCCAAGAATTAATGGAGAAGGCTTTAAAGTAAAAGGATGTGGTTGGGCTTATCATTCCGATGAGCTATTTCAAGCTTTGGATGGTTCGAATACATCCGAAGCTTTTTCTTTTGTGAGTGCCTGGATGATGAACCACACCGCTCCCGCCAACCCAATCAGGCCCCCGCCGTACCAAATCGCCTGGGGCCGGATGGTGTCGTTCAGGTAGCCACCCACCACTGGGCCGATTCCGGTGCCCGCCCCCCAACTCAGCGAGAAAATGCTCATATAGCGGCCGCGCATATCGGCCGGAGCAAGGTTGGCCGTATACGTCGTCGCTGTGGGAACGAGCATTAATTCGCCCAGGGTGATCACCACCATGCTGCCCCAGAAATGCCAAAACGCAGTTCCAAAGGCGATGCTGGTTACCCCCAAAGCATAGAGCAAAGCGCCCAGCCCCATGACGAAAAGAGGCCGGTAAAGTTTGGCTTTGCGGGTCACAAAAATTTGGAGTGTCACCACCATCAGTGCGTTGGTCATCGGGATGAAGCCGTATTGCTTCTCCAAAATGTGATAATTCTCTTTCGCGTAAACACTCAACAGAACCCAGACCATTGCCGAAGCGATCTGCGTCAAGGTGAAAGCGCCGACAAAGACCAAAAATGTTTTATCTGCAAAAATTTTGGCGTAATTATCTG
This sequence comes from uncultured Anaerolineales bacterium, assembly GCA_964644835.1. Classification (GTDB taxonomy): domain Bacteria; phylum Chloroflexota; class Anaerolineae; order Anaerolineales; family UBA11858; genus JAYELX01. The sequence goes on along the minus strand of CAZXXW010000007.1, from coordinate 7,193 downwards.
TCCCCGATCGTTGCTGGTGGCTTTCGTCGGTTTTTGGCAAGGTTTCTGTGGCAAAGAACGACATCAACAAGCTGAAGCCGAGCAAACCGGTTGCGGCGATATAGAACGCAATGCTGTACGATTGCGTGGCCACAAACCCACCTACAGCCGGTCCCAAGGCGACGCCGACATTTTTGCTCAAGCGAGTCAGGGCATACGCGTCGGCTCGTTGATCGTTTGGAATTAAATCGGCGACCATGGCATCGGCCCCAACGCGGTAGAGTGGGTTGCAAACGCCCCGTAGGGCCATCAACACGGCAAACGCCAAGATGGTCTCGGCGGGTATCATCGCCAAGTAGAGAACGCCTAGCCCGGCCAAGCCGACGATCATGGTGATTTTGCGACCAATTCTGTCCGTGACCGGGCCGGCAAGGAACGAGGCGATCAAGCGCGTCCCCGCGTTGAGAGACATCAGGCTGGCAACGGATGTCATCGGTAGGGACAGTTTCTCACTGACATAGATCATCAAGAAGGGCCAAATCATGCTGGCCCCGGCGGTTGCCAGCAACATGCCCCAGAACAGCAACCAGAACTGAGGTGGGTAATCGTGTTGAACGCTTTGTAGAATTCTTTTCATAGCCGTGCGATTGTACCACCTTCTTGGCGAAATCTATTTGCCGGAAGTAATCGAGTATAATACACTCCGCTTACCATAAACTACCCGCTACCCACCACCCACTGCCCTATGACTCATATCCTTGTAACCAACGACGACGGCGTCACCGCTCCCGGCTTGCTTGCTCTTGCGCAGGCAATGAGCGAGTTGGGCGACGTGACGATCCTGGCACCGGACCACAACTGGTCGGCCTCGGGACATGTTAAAACGATGCACCGCCCCATGCGGGCGAAGGAAGTTCAACTTGACGACGGCACTAGCGCCCTGGCCAGCGACGGCGCACCCTCCGATTGTGTCGCCCTAGCCCTGTTAGGTCTGGTTGAAGAAGAGATCGATCTGGTCGTTTCCGGGATCAATCCCAATGCGAATATCGGCCACGACGTGACCTATTCAGGTACCGTTACCGCCGCCATGGAAGCGGTCATTTGGGGTGTCCCTGGGATCGCTTTTTCTTTGGATTCACCGGACAACCACCTTGGTAAGATCGACTATGGCCCTGCTTCCCGCTTTGCCCGAGAGATCGTGGCCAAGTTGCTGGAAGACGGTTTCCCGGAAGAAACGGTGCTCAATATCAATGTGCCCTTTCTGATGGAAGACAAGATCCAAGGCATCCAAATTACCCGCCAGGGACTGCGGGTTTATCGCGATCAGTTGGTCCGTCGTGAAGACCCGCGCGGTCGCCCCTATTATTGGATCGGCGGAGAGGCTCCCACCGGCATTCGCGAAAGAGGCACCGATTTTGGTGCCCTGAAAAGCGGCTATGTCTCGGTGACACCGCTTCAACTGGATTTGACCGCCCATCAAGCGATCGATGCTTTGCACTTTCTGGAGAGCGAGATGACCGAATCTGACGAGTAATTCGGTTTTGCCCTTGACAAATTTGGGATTATCCATACAATCCTGTCCGATATGAAAGATTGTGTGTTTCGGTTACCGCTCATCAGACGCCCCGGAGCTTTTTGCTCTTGTGGGCGTTTTTCTTTTTTTCTCTCCTCTTTTTTCTCATAGAGCCGTTAGCGGCTCTATTTTTTTGTCAGGAAAGGCTTTATGATGATCCGCTTGCCTGGTTTGATTGACATCCATACCCATTTGCGTGAACCTGGCGCAACCCACAAAGAAGATTTCGCCACCGGAACCGCCGCGGCCTTGGCCGGGGGCATCACCAAGGTTTTGGCGATGCCCAACACCCAGCCCCCTCTGATCGATGCTGATGCGTTTCACTTGGCTCTTGACGCCGCCGCGCAGAAAGCCCGTTGTGACTATGGCATCTATTTGGGTGCCACGGCGGACAACGCCGCCGACTTGCCCCTGTTGGCAGATCAAGCCGCCGGGCTGAAGTTCTATCTCAACGCCACTTACGGTCCCTTACTGTTAAACGATATTGCCGCTTGGAGAGATCATTTCGAGCATTGGCCCGCCGATCGTCCCATTGTGGCCCACGCCGAACGACAAACGTTGGCTGCCTTGTTGTTTGTCGCTGGCTTACATGATCGCGCCGTCCACATTTGCCACGTTTCCCGCTCCGAAGAAATCAATCTGATTAAAGCCGCCAAGGATAGAGGCCAATCGGTGACCTGCGAAGTGACGCCGCATCATCTTTTCCTCAACACCAAGGATCTTCCTGTTGATCAGGGTGGAGAAGATGAGCCCTGGGAGGGCCGCATGAGCGTTCGGCCCCGGCTTGCTACCCCTACCGATCAACAAGCGCTGTGGGATAACCTAGACGTGATTGACTGCTTTGCCACCGATCACGCCCCTCACACCCTTGCAGAGAAAGACAGCGATGAGCCTCCGTCGGGCTTCCCCGGCCTGGAGACCATCTTGCCTCTGTTGCTGACCGCCGTTCATCAAGGGCGTCTGACCATCGACGATATTGTCGCCCGGATGCACGCCAACCCGCGGCGGATCTTCAACCTGCCCGAACAACCCGAGACCTGGGTCGAAGTGGACCTGCAAGATGAGTACACCATCCGGGCAGCGCAGACCCACACCAAGTGCGCCTGGACCCCCTTTGAGGGCTGGAAAGCCCGCGGCAGGGTTCACCGTGTCGTCCTGCGCGGCCAAGTCGTCTTCAAAGACGGCCAAGTCCTCGCCCCACCGGGCTACGGCAAAAACATCCGTGCCCACCAACCTTGAATCATGCTGCGCAACTCGCAACTAACGACTCACAACTAACGACTCACAACCAGTAAAGGAGAATCTCATGAATCACCTAAACGATACATTCACCAGCCCCCACCTGCCTTTCGGCGATCAGCGCACCGCTCCCTGGTACGGAAAATCGATCTTGTCGGTCAAGCAGTTCAGTCGCCAAGACCTGATGTATATTTTCGAGGTTGCCCATGAAATGCGCGAGATGGTTGAGCGCATCGGGGCCTTCGATTTGCTCAAGGGTAAAATCCTTGCCAATCTTTTCTATGAACCGTCGACGCGCACGGCCTCATCGTTCACCGCGGCAATGGAGCGCTTGGGCGGCAGCGTGATCCCTATCAATGAGGTCAAATATTCCTCTGTGGCCAAAGGCGAATCTCTGCCCGACACGGTCCGCTCGTTGGAATGCTACGCCGATGTCGTCGTCCTGCGCCACCCCGAAGTGGGCGCCTCGGCGCTGGCGGCCAAATATGCCCGCAAGCCGATCATCAACGGCGGCGACGGCGTTGGTGAGCACCCCACCCAGGCATTGCTCGATCTCTTCACCATCATGGAAGAGTTGGGCCAGGCTGATGGTCTCACCGTCACGCTACTGGGCGATCTCAAAAATGGCCGTACGGTGCACTCGCTCTCTCGTCTGCTCTCGCTCTTCGATGTACGCCTGAACTATGTCTCCCCCGAGATTTTGCGTATGCCGCCAGAGATTATCGCCGAGTTGGACAAGAAGGGCATCCCTCAGCAGGAGCATCAATCGCTTGAAGCCGCCTTACCCGAATCTGATGTGCTCTATGTCACCCGTGTCCAAAAAGAGCGCTTTGACGATCCTCAGGCCTACGAGAAAGTCAAGGGCGCCTATGTGATCACCCCCGAAACGATGGAGCGAGCCAAAGAGACCATGATTGTGATGCACCCGCTGCCCCGTGTTGGCGAAATCAGCATGGAGTTGGACGATGATCCCCGCGCCGCCTACTTCCGCCAGATGGAATACGGCATGTATGTGCGCATGGCTCTGCTGGCGATGGTGTTGGGTAAAGCGTAGTTTTAATAGAACGCAGATGACGCCAATGGGGCGGATTTTCGCGGATAAAAACAGGATGTTAATATGTTGCATAAGGAACTTACATCGGAAATTCTCAATGCCTTTTATTCTGTTTATAACACGTTGGGATACGGCTTCTTGGAGAAAGTATGAGAATGCCTTGTCACATGAGTTAAGGCAACGTGGTTTTCGAGTTCAACAGCAGAAACCTATCAAAGTTTATTATGAAGGTATTGTCGTTGGTGAATATTTTGCTGATGTTTTGGTTGAAGATAAAGTCATTTTGGAGCTAAAATCTGCAAAGACGATTTCAGATGGGCATAAAGCGCAATTGGTTAACTATCTTAAAGCCACAGGTGTCGAGGTGGGTTTAACTCTGAATTTTGGATCCAAACCAACATTTGATCGCAAAGTTTTCACAAAAAAGAATTCGCGTTAATCCGTTTTATCCGCGTTATTCGCGTTCAATTTAAGATTGCTATGAAAACATTTTTCTCTCGACTTGAATCCCGTATCCGCGAGGTCGATTCCCTCTTATGTGTCGGACTCGATCCCCACAGGCGCGACCTGCCCACTCCCAGCGGGCGTGCCGCTTTTGAATTTTGTCTCGCCTTGATCGAGGCCACCGCCGATGTGGTCGCGGCCTATAAACCGAATGCCGCTTTTTTCGAGGCCCTTGGCCCGGAGGGGGTTGCCGCCTTGCAGGATGTGATTGCCGCCATCCCGGACGACATCCCCGTGATTTTGGACGTCAAGCGCGGCGATATCGCCTCCACGGCACGCGCCTATGCTGAGTCCGCCTTCAATACACTCGGCGCCGACGCGGTGACCATTAATCCCTACCTGGGCCGCGACGCGGTGGAACCCTTTATCGCTGACCCTGAAAATGGCGTTTTCATGCTCTGCAAGACCTCCAATCCCGGTGCAGCCGATTTGCAAGATTTGATGGTGGGGAGTGGAGAGTGGAGAGTGGGCAGTGCTTCCCACCATCCACCATCCACTACCCACTTATATGAACACGTCGCCAGACTGGCTCAGCAATGGAACACGAACGATAACCTTGGTCTTGTTGTCGGCGCAACTCAACCGGAGTCGTTGGCCCGCGTCCGCGCCGCCGCGCCCGACCTGTGGATTCTGGCTCCCGGTGTGGGCGCCCAGGGAGGCGATTTGGGCGCTGCTCTCCATGCTGGATTGCGCTCCGACGGCCTGGGCATGCTCATCCCTGTTTCTCGTGGCATTTCCCGCGCGGATGATCCGCGTCGAGCAGCGCTTGAGTTGCGGGACGCCATTCGCTCGGTGGACAGTAAACGGTATACAGTAAACGGTATACTGTCTACTATAAAAACTTCCCTCGCTGACGGGTTGCTGGAAGCTGGCTGCATCAAGTTCGGCTCCTTTACCCTCAAATCCGGCCTGGAATCGCCCATCTATCTCGATTTACGCCGCTTGATTGGATATCCGCGCTTGTTGGCACAAGTGGCCGATGCTTATGTCTCCATTTTGAAAGGGCTTGATTTCGATCATCTCGCCCCGCTTCCCTACGCGGCGATGCCGATTGGGACAGCAATCAGCTTGCAAGCGGATTGGCCGATGATCTACCCGCGCAAGGAGGCCAAACAATATGGCACCAAAGCACGAATCGAGGGTATCTTTCAGCCAGAAGAACGCGCTGTGATTATTGATGATCTCATCACCACGGGCGGCAGCAAATTGGAAGGCATTGAAAAACTGACTTCAGCCGGTTTGACCGTTTCGGACGTCGTCGTGCTCGTCGACCGCCGCGCTCCCGGCGAGAATGAACTCGCCCAACGCGGCTACGCGCTCCACAGCGTGCTGACCTTACCGAAACTGTTGGACTATTATCAACGTTCGGGAAATATCAGCCCCGAGCAAGTTGCTGACGTGAAAGCTTTTTTGAGTCAGTGAGTCAGTGAATCAGGAATCAGGACCTGGTTTACTGATTCCTAGTCTGCTGACCCCTGATACACTGATCCCCAATCTACTAACCTACCAGAGAAGATAATCCAAATGTACCAACGAATCCGCCCTCTCCTCTTCCGCCTTGAACCCGAACATGCTCATGATCTTACCGTCTCATTGATGCGTCTTGCTGGTGCTTTGCCGCCGGTGCGAGTGCTTCTTCGGCACTTTTTTATACCTGATTCTCAAAAATCGGTTCAGGCGTTTGGCCTCACCTTTCCCAATCCGGTTGGTTTGGCGGCCGGGTATGACAAGGATGGCTTGGCTTGGCGAGGGTTGGCCTGTTTGGGGTTTGGTCATATTGAAGTAGGCACGGTCACACCGCGGCCCCAGGCGGGCAATCCCAAACCGCGCATCTTCCGCATCCCCGAAGATGGCGCCGTCATCAACCGGATGGGCTTCCCGGGCAGGGGGGCTGAGTTTGTTTACCAACGTTTAAACGTTAAAGCGGATAAACGCCCTGACGTTATGCTTGGTGTTAACATCGGCAAGAACAAAGACACCCCTAATGAAGACGCTGCTCATGATTATCTCACCCTGCTGGAACGCTTTGGGCCCCTGGCCGATTATTTCGCTGTCAACGTTAGTTCTCCCAACACAATTGGCCTGCGCCGCTTGCAGGCCCGCGACCATCTTGAATCGCTGCTTGCAACCTTGATCGAAAGACGTTCTGAGTTAGAGTCTCGACCACCGATCTTGGTCAAGTTAGCCCCTGATTTGAGCGATGCCGAATTGGACAACTCGCTTGATGCCATTCTTTCTGCTGGTGTTGAGGGCGTGATCGCTACCAACACGACCATCAGCCGGGAAGGGGTCGATTCCCCTGTGAAGAGTGAGTCCGGGGGGCTCAGCGGCGCGCCCTTGCGTCAGCGCAGCACTGAGATGATTCGAGAGATTCATCGTCGCACTGGCGGAAAGCTTCCCATCATCGGCGTTGGTGGGATCATGTCCGTCGACGATGCCCTCGCCAAGCTCGATGCCGGCGCTGTTTTGGTCCAGGTCTATACAGGGATGATTTATTACGGCCCCGGCCTGGCAGGCGAGATCGTCGATGGATTGTAAACCGATCTCGATTACGCTTGTGCGGGGGTGTAGCGATTGGTTATCAAATCTGTAAGTAAATCGCGGCAGGGGGCAAGTGGTACCTCAGTATAATCTTGATCGTCCTTACTGTGGGGGTGAATCCAGCACGCTTGATTTCCTCCGACAGGGAAAAAATTTTGCCAATTTTTGCATTCTTTAGAGGATGGGCCGGTCAAGATGTTCTCCAAAAAAAAACTTTCGAGAGTATGGGGTATTGCTCCAAAGCGTGTTGGTGATCAGGTTTGGCCTGGTCTTTTTAAGGGTTTTTACCACCAGCGGTATGTG
>CAZXXW010000006.1:0-51409 GCA_964644835.1 uncultured Anaerolineales bacterium | reverse complement strand
GAAAAAACCGGAAATGGTTTTTGGAGATGCTTTGTGGCTCTAAACATTCCATGATGAACTACAATGAACGTCACGTATATGGCAATATCAAAAATCGTCTGTGGAATCTTTAATGTTAAACTATGAAGCCAGTTGAAGTTGTTTATTTTATCGAACACACTGCCCGTGAATTAGATATCGCCTGTGCGGTCAAACATCTTGCTCATAAGCAACATAATCTCACCATTGAGATTAGCTCCATAGCCGTTGGCCTCGAAGATACGCTGGCGACCTATCAGCCTAAGCTCGTTGCTTTGCCTTATTGCGTTTCCGTGCATGACCTAGGTTTGCCACAGATTGTTTCCCATTGGCCCGAAGCTCGTTACATCAATCTTGCTTTTGAGCAATTGTTGGGTAAAACCCAAAAGAAGTTCAAGGCCCCGCGGGATGATTTTGCCCGCCGATATGTACTTCATCACGCTTGGGGTGAGTTTTTTGCTCAATATCTTCAGGATAGTCATGTGCCCCGCTCGCAAATTGCTGTCAATGGCAATCCTTCCTATATGTTGTACCGTTCTCCTTATAAAAATTATTATCAGCCCAGGGAAGAGCTTGCTCGGCAATATAACCTGGATCCTGAGAAAAGATGGGTTTTTGTCCCCGAGAACTACGGCTGGGCGTTTTTCAAAGATCACATGGTTCGGGATCGTATCCGTCGCGGTTTTGATCCTGATGACGCTTTCCGCTACCGCGACTTTGCTCGCGATTCCTTGCGTGCTGCTGCAGGCTGGTGGTGCGATGCTGCCAAGTTAGATTCGATTGAATTGATCATTCGACCCCGTCCAGCTATTCCCAGAGATCAATTTGTCAACACGGTTCGTGAAATGGCTGGCGAGTTGCCCCAAACGCTGCGCTTCATCAAACAAGGCACCGTTCGGGAGTGGATTCTGGCCAGCGATATGGTCTTTTCCTCTTACAGCACCACCTTGCTGGAAGCCGCTGTGGCTCAAAAAAACCTTTATATGTTGACGCCTCATCCATTCCCGGAGTTCTTGTACGCTTCCTGGTACGACCTGGCCGCTAAAGTGGAGACCGGGGAAGCCTTTCTTGATTTGCTCACCCAGCCGGAACGTGATCAAAATTGGCGATCTCTAGAAGAGTGGGTTATCAACAAGATGATGGCCAACGGTGATGCCATTGCTAACCTGGCTGATCTGTTTGCTGAAGTTGTCACTGGGCGTGTTGATGTACCTCAGCCCCTGCCTGTTGGGTGCGACCTGGCGCGGCTTTCCTGGGAGCAAGTGGAACGCTCACTACGGAAGACCGGCTGGAATTTGTACCAAAGCGGGTTGGCAGCCCTGGGAATAAAGACCAGGGATCAGGTCTGGAACCCTCACGAAAAAGATGTCGTTGATCCTGACGATGTCCACCGTCGCGTTGATCGTTGGAAAGAAATCCTGTCATGACAAAACCGCAAGTTAGCATCATTATCCCCACCTATAATCGTGCCGATTACATTCTCGAAGCGATCGAAAGCGTGTTGGCGCAGACCTATTCCGATTACGAGATCATTGTGGTTGATGACGGGTCGACCGATGAGACTGCCGCAATCTTGCAGCCCCTGGCGGAAGAAGGGGTGATTCGCTATGTATATCAACACAATCAAGGCGAATCCGCAGCTCGCAATTACGGCATCCGCTTGGCCAGGGGGGATTATATTGCTTTTCTCGATTCGGACGATTTGTTTTTGCCCACCAAATTGGAAAAACAGGTCGCGTTTTTAGATACACACCCTGATGTGGCCTTTGTCCATTCTTGTTACAGCAAGTTTGACGACGCTGGCAATGATTTAGGCTACCGCGATACATCCAGGTTTGCGGGAGACGTGTATCCCCAAATCTTATTGGATTGGTCGGTGTTGATGGCGGTGCCCTGCGTGATGGTCCGGGCCGAGGTGCTGGACGAAGTGGGCGGTTTCGACGAGAGCATGCGCTGGGGCCCTGATCTAGATTTGTGGCGCCGCATCACCCAACAGTATCCCATCGGTGTCATTCCAGAAGTGTTGAGCAAGGTGCGCGTCCACCCCGGCAATGTCTCTGGGGACAAAGTCGCCGCCGTGGCTTCATTCGAGCGTTATTTGGAGAAAACCTTTGCCGATGACCCAAACCTGGATGAAGATTTTCAACGCAGAGCATACGCCAAGCTGTACAGCAATATAGGCCACAATCTTTTGGCAGAAGGCAGCCCTGAGCAAATGCCCTGGGTACGTAAATTTAGCTGCAAGGCCATTCGCCAGTATCCCTGGCAGTGGAGCGCTTATGCTGGCTGGGCAGGGTCATTTTTGCCTTTGGGGGTCCGTGATTGGTTGCTTGGCTTGTGGCGCAGACTCAAATATCAGAATTGAGTTTTATTGTCATTTCGCTGTTTCGATTGGCCGCGTTCCCTTGCGGGGCGCGGTTTTTTCAAGCATTCCCTCTCCTCCTGGGAGAGGGCTGGGGTGAGAGCTGCACTGTTGCAAGAAAAACGTGATCTGGTATCATCCATTGCGCTATGGCTACATCGATTCTGTTTCTTGGCACCCAAATGACCGTCGGAGGCGCCCAAAAGGTGCTTCTTACCCAGGCCGAATGGTTTCATCAGCGAGGCTATCCTGTGACGGTAGCCTTTTTCTACGATAAAGAAGGGCTGCGAGACCATTGGGATTTGCGCTACGATTTCAGCGTCATAGATTTGGAAGCGCGGCGTGAAAGTGTCAATCCGTTGGTCAATTTGGCACTTCTGATGCGTGGCTTGTTTCGCCTGGGGCGTTTATTGCGCCGAGAGCAATTTTCCGTTGTGGAGACGTTTACCCCGGACAGCAATCTGCTGGGGCTTCCCGTCGCCTGGTTGATGGGGGTGCCTGTTCGAATTGGCTCTCATCACGGTAGAATTGCGAACACGCCTCGCTGGTTGGGGCGGCTTCACGGCTGTCTGATCAATAGCCGGATGGCATCGGCCTTGGTGGCGGTGTCCTCCCGCGTCATGGAGCTGGCGGTCACAGGAGAAGGAATCAGGCCGGAGCGAGTCACGCTGATCCCGAACGGAGTCGACCTCCCCTCCAAAGATGCGTACACACAGGATCAGATCGATCAAATTCGCCAAAATATCAACGTCCAACAAGATGCTCCTGTTTTGATTTCTGTGGGCCGATTATCCCAGCAAAAGGGGCATTGTTATTTAATCGAAGCCATGCCGAAGGTGTTGGCTCGCTTCCCACAGGCTGTGCTCGTTATGGTCGGAGACGGTCCCCATTGCGCTGAGTTGGAACAGCAAGCTCGCCGTTTGGAAATCGAAGCATCTGTCCGCTTTTTGGGCACCCGCGACGATGTTTACCATCTCTTGGCCGCTGCCGATGTGTTTGTGCTTCCTTCCGTCTCTGAGGGGATGCCCATAGCGCTGTTGGAAGCAATGGGCATGGGCGTGGCTGTCGTTGCGTCACACTTAACGGGCATCGCCGATGTTGTTGAAGACGATCATCACGGCCTGTTGACACCGCCGGGCAAACCTGATAGCCTCGCCCACGCTGTGACCCGCTTGTTGGAAGATGATGCCTTGCGGGCCAGCTTGTCCCAGAGCGGCCAACAGCATGTGCGCCAGGAATACACGGTTGATCGGATGTGTGAACGCTATGAAGCATTATTTCAAGAGAGTATGACATGAAAGATTGGACAAAAGCCAGAGAAATAACAATACGTCCGCTCATCACCGCTTTGATTGGCTTGGTTTTTGCCCTTGCCTTCCGCGATTTTTATCAGGTCGCTGCGGGAACCCAAAACTGGGTGGGGAAATTTACGCTGACCTGGGGAATTCCCCTGGTCGGCTTGATCATGCTCGGAATAGTCGTAACCTTTTGGGGCTTGGCCTGGCTGTGGCTGCCGGACAAAATCGCTCCTCTCAATCGCTTTGTGGCCCGATGGCGAGATTGGCTTGGTTGGTTGCGTTGGCCCTTGGTGATCGCTTTGCCCTTGATATTAGCCAAAATCTTTTTGTACACGCCGCTGGGTTTCAACTTGACCGCAGTCTCGTTTCGCTTTGCCTTTTTCTTGGCGATAGTCATTGCCATGGCCTTTTTGGCCTCTCATGGCGAAAAACTGATCCAATGGCGCTTTCTATTATTGGTTATCTTGTTTGCCGGTGCCGTGCTTATCTTCGCGAAAGAATTTGCCTCGGTTACCAGTTATCCCCTCTCGCTGACGTGGTCAGAAGGCAATCGCATTTGGGATTATTCGATTTTATACGGGCGCGATTTGTATAACTACCCCGCCGACCAGCGCATCGAAGCCTACATCGACCGGGGCCGACAGGCCTTGTGGGGCTTACCTTTCTTATTCAGACGCGTTTCTATTGTGCACGTTCGCCTGTGGTCTGCCCTGGTTTTCACCATTCCCTATGCCTTGCTCGGCTGGACGACATTTCGCCCCCTGCCCGACCGTCTCAAACAGTGGGGCTGGTTGGGAATTTGGACTTTTCTGTTCTTGTATCAGGGCCCCATTTACACTCCGCTTGTGTTGAGTGCCATCTTGGTGGCGGGAGCGCGTTGGAAACCTCTTTGGATTGGCCTGCCCTTGATCTATCTGGCAGGATATTATGCTCAGATGAGCCGAATCTCCTGGATGGTTGCTCCCGCTATGTGGGCGGTGATGCTCGCCTTGGGAGATGGTTTTTCCAAAACGAGCCAAAGCCGAAACCTAACCTGGCAGGATTGGGGCAAGGTGATCTTGTATGGCTTGGCCGGCTTTTTGGGTGGTTTTGGACTGGTGCGTGGTTGGAGGAGGGTTTTTTCCACTCTCGAACTTGCTTCCGAACCGGAAGCAATAACGCCGTCCCTTGGCGATTCCGAGCCGGGTTTCGCCGAACCGGCCACCAATGTTGTTGATCCCGTCAGTGCGACCGGCGGGGGCAACTTCCTCACCGACCAACCCTTGCTCTGGGAGCGCCTCTGGCCTAATCCGACTTACGGCTTGGGCCTGATACTGGGATTAATCCTGGCCGTGGCTCCCCTGGTGATTCTGCTGGTTTATTTGATTCGTTCCCGCCGCTGGAAATTAAATCTGTGGCAGCAGTTGGGGATTGGGAGCATCTTGAGTGCGTTTCTCGCAGCCGGTTTGGTCATCAGCGTCAAGATTGGCGGTGGCAGCAATCTGCACAACCTGGATATGTTCTTGATTGGCTTGATTTTCGCCGCCGCGCTGGCCTGGGAACACGGCGGGCATGATCTGCTGGCCCACCTGAACGAGCAGCCAATCTGGCTCAACCTTGTTCTGCTGGCAGCCGTTCTCATCCCCGCCTTTATGCCACTTGTCAAAGCGACACCGTTGGAATTGCCGCCTCAAGAAAAACTGGATTGGACGATGAAGCTGTTGCGCGCCGAGACCAAGCGAATCAGCGAAGAAGGGGGCGAAATCCTTTTCATGGATCAGCGCCAATTGCTTACCTTTGGTTACCTGGGCGATATCCCTTTGGTCCCGGAATACGAGAAAAAGAAGGTCATGGACAAAGCTCTCTCCGGCGATAGAGACTATTTCGCCGATTTTTACATTGACCTTGCTGCCCAGCGCTTCGATTTGATCATCACCGATCCACAGCGGATTCGCTACGCCGACGAAGATGAGAGCTGGGGAGCCGAAAACGATGCCTGGGTTCACTGGGTGACCGAACCGTTGTTGTGTTATTATCAGCCGGTCTACACCATCAAGAAAACATCGGTGTGGTTCTTATATCCCCGTGAAGAAGTGGGTGATTGCTCTGTCCCCTAACATTTTGTAGAGAAGTTTGACATGCACGTAAATCAACATCCTGATCGCTGGCGTATTTTATCTAGCCAACTTTATTTGTTCTTGGCAACCCTAGAAGGATTGTTTGCCTTTGTTCTTTTCCTCAGGCTTCCGACGGATTCAAATCAGACCTGGCTAGGATATTCACCGGAGCGTTTCGCCGGGATCACTGCTTTACTGCTTGGGACGGCTGCTTTTGCCTTCCTAACAATTCGATTTTTCCGCCGTGCTGCGTGGCGTGATCGCCTTCTGACACGGCTGCGCCAATTTTTGAGATCAGGCTTACTTTACTACGGCATTTTGCTGCTGGCCCTGGTGCTGGGTATCGTCAGCAGTCACGTGGTCTGGCTGGGCACCGCAATCACCGATCCGTTCTATCGGGCTATCGTGGCTCGTTTGGCTCCTCCGGCGTTGTGGCTGGCCTTGCTCAGTTGGCAAACCCTCTTCTATTTGCCCCTGCTCCGCTTTGGCAAACCCCATTTCAATAAGACTTCAAAACTCTTACGAACAAGCGCTTTGGTCTTGTTCGCCCTGGTCTTGCTTTGGGGCTTGGTTGCTATCACCGGAATCGGAATCAAGCCTGATGTGGGTGGCTGGGACCCGCCGGGTGCTCCCGTCGTGGTTCGGCAAGTTTGGCTGGCCTGGGGAGCAGGTATTCTATTTCTCATTGTTCAAACAGTATTGAGGGCTGGGAGCGATGATGGAAACGCTCGTCGCCTGAAATGGCTGGATGTTGGTATTAGCATCTTGCTTTGGATTGCGGCCTTTTGGATTTGGACTCAAACACCCTTGTCCCCCTCCTATTTCGCTCCCCAGCCGCGGGCACCCAATTTCGAGTATTATCCCTATTCCGATGCCGCATATTACGATCTTGCTGCCCAGCGCTTGTTGATCGGTGAGGGGTTTTCGGGCATCCCGATGAAGCCGCTCTATGCGATGATATTGGCCTTATTCCACACGTTGGTTGGGCAGGATTATGTCGATGTGGTCATGCTTCAAATCGCCGTGCTGGCCTTGTTACCCGTAGCAGCTTACTGGCTGACCAAATCCTTACACGTGCGTCTTTCTGGCCTGATTTTTGCCCTTTTGCTGATCGCGCGGGAAAGAAACGCGATTTTGTTGTCCGGTGATATACGCGTTTCTCACTCCAAATTGCTTATGTCGGGCATGCCCGTGACCTTGGCGATTGTGCTGCTCACCTGGCTGTTGATTCGCTGGCTGCAAAAACCGAGCCAACGCCGTTGGTATCCCCTGGCCATTGGTGGTATCTTGGGCTTGTTGATGTTAATCCGTCCCCAAATACTGATCCTGGCGTTGGCGGTCGGCGCCATTATCGCCATTTTCTCTTTGCGGCGATTCAGGTCTATGCGCATCAATGCAGGATTCTTTGTGCTCGGACTCAGCCTGGCACTTACACCTTGGCTCTGGCGCAGTTATGAGACCACCGGCCGCGTCACCCTCAACAGCCCTGAGCAGATGGCTTATCTGACCAAGTTATACAGCCTCGAGCCCTGGACGTACACCGTGGAGAGAAACCCCGGCGAGAGCGACGGCGATTATGCTCAGCGCGTCAACGATCATCTTTTTGGTTTTATGCGCGCCCATCCCGATGAGGTGGCCCAATTTGTCTCCGCCCACTTCATGCATAACGAAGTCGCCATGCTGTTGGCCTTGCCCATGTCGCCCTGGTTTGTGCAAAATCCCAACACGGCTTTGACCATGTACGGCTGGGGACAATCGCCCCGTTTTTGGGATACTTGTTGTTCGCTGCAAGCTTATGTCACCGAAACGAATTTTTGGGGCGGCAGCTGGGAGGGTGCTTTATCCAGCCAAATGATCGCTATGCTGTTCCTCAATCTTGCCCTGATCGCCATCGGCTTCGGCGCGGCCTGGCAGCGCCGGGACATCGTCGGTTGGTTGCCCCTGGCTTTGAGCTTGGTGTATAGCGCCAGCACAGCCGTTGGGCGTTACTCGGGCTGGCGTTTAATCTTACCGGCTGATTGGGTCGTGTTTATGTATTACGCCATGGGGATCGGACAGATTTCTTTGTGGGGATGGGCTTATGGGACGGGAGAACCACTTCTCACCCCTGTAACCGATTCCGGTGAAACCACCTGGAAACGCTTTTCTCACGCCATGAGGCTTGCCCCTAGGGATATTCGTTTTGCCCTTGTCTGGGGTCTCGTTTTTCTGGCACTGGGATTGTCACCCTTGCTGGTAGAGAAGGGGATTAAGCCGCGCTATACTCCCCTGATGGATGCTGAACAACTCGAGATTCTTCAACAAGCGATGAATCCGGGGGAAAATGCCCAAACGCTGGAGCAATTCCGTCAAGATGAGCGTGCGGTTGTTTTACAGGGGCGCGCGTTTTACCCGCGTTACCTGGATGAGGGTCAAGGCGAACCGGGCGGGGATTGGCCCGCCTACATGCCGCGGGACTTTGCCCGTTTGGGCTTCACCTTGATGGGACCGCGACAGGCTCAGGTCATTGTGCGGATGGAATCAGATTCGCCCCCTGAGCGTTTTCCCAACGCCGCTGAAGTTTTCGTGGTTGGATGCAAATCCGTCGATTTCGTCGATGCCGCTGCCGTCATCGTCCAAGACGAATCTCAAAGCTTCATCATCCGGAATCCTGAGGCGAGGTTGCGTTGCCCGCTCCCACCTCCATGAGCGGGGATCACACGAATTTCAGTTTCCGAGCCGCATTAGCAGACATCTTCAGCAACAACCATCCGTGTTTCCAGCGGTCGATATTCGTATCCCCATAAACGCGCTGGCGGTAGCGGATGGGCAAATCGACAATTTTTAATCCCATCTTGGCGGCGCCAAAGAGCAAATCAAAATCGCCAAAGGGGTCGAAATCGCCAAAATAAGCCCGGTTGGCGGCGATGCGTTCATAATCTTGCTTCCATAAAACTTTTGTGCCGCATAGGGTGTCTTTGACCGGCTGGCCGAGTAGCCACGAGAAGGTCAGGCTGAAAAATTTATTCCCCAGCAGATTGAAAAAGCGCATCGCTTGATCTTCCATCGGGTAGACCAGGCGCACGCCGTTGATGAATTCGCCTCGTTTGCTGATCAGGGCCTCGTAAAAACGGGGCAGATCTTCGGGCGGTACGGTCAGATCGGCGTCCAGAATCATGAGAATGTCGCCCGTAGCCTTCTCAAAACCCAGGCGGATAGCGTCACCTTTGCCCTTTCCCGTTTGTTTGTGTAATTGACAAGGCCAATCTGGGTTCGCTTTGATGGCCTCTTGGATGGCCGCGTAGGTGTCATCGGTGGAGTGGCCCTCTACGAAGACGATTTCGGTTTGGCTGCCCATCCGGGGAACGCGCTCAAAGATGGCGGGGATGTTGCCTGCCTCGTTGCGGGCGGCGATCACCACAGAAATGGAAGGTTTCTGCTTGGTTGTTGCTGGGCGGGGTTGGGGGCGGGCGACGATGAAGTTTGTGATCGCAAATGCCTTGAACGGCCAGAGTTTGACCAGAAACTTGTTCAGAAAGGAGTCGAGCAAGGGGGTTCGCAGCGGCCACAAGATTTCGGGCCAGGAGCGGATGACTTCGAAGCCGGATAAGTGCAGCAAGTTGGTGGTGTCTTCGGGTGTGAGCCAGTTTTGAAACAGGGTTGGCTTGGCCATACCCAGTTTTTCTGCGATGGTCAGAGGTAGTTCCCATAGACGGCTGTAAAAATTCAGGATGACGCGGGTGTGTTCATGGCAGTGGGGGGCAATTTGTTCGAAAACTGCTTGCACATCCCACAAATCATTGACCAAATCGGAAAGCACGATCACATCAAACGTTTCTTGGATGGCATCCAGGTTATGAGCGTCCATAGCAATAAAATCCAGATCGGGATGGCGTTGTTGTGCTTTTTTGATCATCTCCGTGGAGAAATCAATCCCCAATCCTTTGGATGGTTGCAAGGCGGCTAGCAAATCCCCTTGTCCGCAGCCGATTTCGAGCACCTTTTGGTCAGGTGCAACCAGAAATTGATAGATTTGATTCAGGCGTTGGTGATAATAGCTCTCCCAGCGAATGCCTTTTCTGGCTTCTTGGGCGACTTGATTCCAATGGGCTACGCGTTCTTGCTGGTAGGCAGTTTCAGGTGATACGACTGCTGATGTATTTGTAGGGGAAGTTTTCGGAGTTTGCATACGATCTTATTTCTTCTCGGCTGTGATCAGTAAAGAACCTGCAATTTCGCGCATGAGAGGGATTTTTTCCAGCGTGTGGCTAATTTTTTGCACCGCAGGAATCCAGGATGCCGGAATGAGCGGGTGGAGAAAGTCGTGGGGGATGGCTTTGCCATTGACGAATCCCGCGTTTGTGAGCAGTGTGACAATTTGCCAGCGAAAAAAAGCGGTTTCATCAGGGGAATCGCCCATTTTTTCTTTGAGCCAGGGGATGTTTTTTTGCAGCATAATCTGGGGGTTGAGCATGTTGGGTTCGGCAAAGGCAATTTTGCCGCCGTGCTTCAACACCCGTTTGATCTCTGCCAGGGCTGGTTCGCAGCGGAGATGGTGAAGCACAGAACTGCCCACAACGGCGTCAAAGGAATGATTGGAAAAAGGCAACTGTTCAGCGTTGGCGGCGTAACGGGAAGCGCGCCTACAGGAAATCTCGCTGAGTAACGCTGTGGAGAGATCAAGTGCTGTGATTTGAGCGTTGGCTTGGCCCAGAAGTTGGGTGAAAACCCCGGTACCGCAACCAAGTTCCAGGACGCGTTTGTCCGCGTCGATGTTGGTGTGTTTGATCAACAGGTGGGCGCGGCGTTGGGCGCGAATTTGCCCCGCCGGAGAGGTCCACCCCCAGACGTTTTCGGCTTTTGCCGCAATTTTGCAGTCGTGTTCTAATTCTCGTTGTAGTCGTTCGTCCATAACTTCTTTGCTTATTGTAGAGAAGCAGTTTGATGCTTCCGAGCGATCTGGATAGGCACAAACAGTACGAGCGGCAGCAATCCCAACATGGGCAGATACCATTTGAGGCGGTAGTAGTAATTCTCCAGTGAGCAGACCAGCTTGGTGTCTAGGATGCGATTGTCCGTGGATGTATAGATGTTGGTTAGCAATTCGACGGTTTCTTCGTTGTAGCCGCGCTGGCGGTAAGCCTCTCGAACTAGATGAGGATTGGCGGTAATTTCATCCAAGTCGGCTTCGATTACGATGCCGTAATCGGCGTCCAGAATCCACCACTCGTCGGTTTCTTTATTTACCCTGGCGCGAACGACAACATGACCATCAAGCCCGACGATGTTCGCCTTAACCTTGTTTCTGAGCAGGATGTTGGCCATGATCTTTGAAGATTGGGAGCAAACGCTGACCGCTCGTTCGATCGCTCGCTCTGCTTTGCAGAACTCGTAATAGGTCTCATCCCCCCGTAAACGCTTCAATATATAAATGAGAAAGTTTTCGTGCAATGGCAGTCGATGGTAATATTCATTGCTTTCGACCTGGTCTCCCCACAGATGGATGGTGCCGTCGTAAATCAATTTGGTCAATCGTTTTGTGTACTCAGGATATTGCTCGTCGATGGCGGCGTTGCGGTTCATTTGTGCGTAGACTTGCTCTGCCTTCAGTTTAACTTTTCGCTCGATACCGCCGTGAGATCGCGGTTCGTAAACGGCAGGATTTCTCATTGGGATCAGCACACCAACCATGTTGATCACTAACAAACCGACGCTGATCACGAAGAGGGTGCTGCTGGGCAGTTTCGCTGTTCGCATTGCTTTCCAAATCGATCGCTCTTCTTGCAGAAAGCTGCTAGCGACGGTAAATCCGAGTCCAATGATGATGACAATGACTTGAACCATGCCAATGCCCAGATGGGTGGTATTCTTTTGGAATAGATCCAAACTGATTGCCACCAGCATGAGGAGGATGCCCCCAAGGTCGAGAGCGATGGCTAACAACGTTTTGAATATCCGATTAGTGTCTTTTCGCATGAAGTCGAGTTTGTGTCCTTGAATTAGAACTTGAGTTTGATAAGCCGTTGTGGCAAGAATTATAAACGTTTTCACCGAATCTGACTGCATCTTGACTGCTCTCGACGCGCGAGTATAATTCAAGGGCTGAATTTTACATTTTTTGTGTGAAACCTATGATGGATGCTTCTCAGGAACAACGCGAATTGATTTTGCTTGAACACATCCAAGCGGACCCAGATGTCAATCAGGCTACTTTGGCCGATAAGCTGGGAGTTGCTGTGGGTACGGTTAACTGGCACATCAAACGGATGGCCGAGAAAGGCTACATTAAGCTGAAACGTGCCCGGCGAAAGAAGCTTCGTTACATTATCACGCCGGAGGGTCTCGCTTTTCGCGCCCACCTAACGGTCAACTATATCGAAAATTCGATGCGCTTGTTTCGCCAAACGCGCCAGCGCGTCCAGGAACACTTGGAAGATGTTCGCCAGGCTGGTTATACTAGCGTGCTTATTTCCGGAGATGGCGATCTTGCCGAGGTAATTCGTTTGACCTGTCTGGAAGAAGGCATTGATGTGGTTGAAGCTGGCGAATGGCCGGTTTTGGCTGTTCGCGGTTGGAAAGTGTATTTGGATTTGCCTGATCAGCCCTGAGCGTGGTATCATCTTTGGTCTTGGATGTTGAAGATTTGACGTTCAGAAATTGGGCCAAAGCTCCAATTTTTTGAGAGAAAGGGAAGTGTTTTATGAAAAAGGCACTCATTACAGGAATTACGGGCCAAGATGGTTCGTACCTGACGGAAATGTTACTGGGGAAAGGATATGAAGTTCACGGTATTATTCGACGGTCTAGCACCTTCAACACGGGGCGGATTGATCATGTTTATCGTGACCCTCACAACGGCGAAAAAGCCCAAATGCGTTTGCACTACGGCGACCTTTCCAGTTCGGATAGTTTGCAAAAAGTTATTTCCGAGGTAGAACCGGATGAGATCTATAACCTGGGAGCACAAAGCCATGTGCGCGTCAGTTTCGATCTGCCCGAATATACCGCCGATGTTACCGGTATAGGCGTGGTCCGCATTTTGGAAGCGATCCGGCGCACGGGCGTGAAAACGCGTTTTTACCAGGCTTCCACCAGCGAGTTGTTCGGCAGCGCTTCCCCGCCTCAATGTGAAAATACCCCCTTTGAACCCCAAAGCCCTTACGCAATTGCTAAGGCGTATGGCTATTGGATTACGCGTAATTATCGCGATGCCTATGACATGTTTGCCGTCAATGGGATCCTCTTCAATCACGAGTCGCCGCGCCGTGGCAAGACTTTCGTCACCCGCAAGATCACCCGGGCTGTGGCCAACATCTTGGCCGGGAATCAAAAATACCTTTATCTTGGTAATCTTGATTCAAAGCGCGATTGGGGCTATGCTCCCGATTATGTCGAGGCCATGTGGATGATGCTCCAACACGATGCGCCTCTTGATCTGGTCATCGGCACGGGAGAAACCCACACGGTGCGCGAATTCCTGGAGGAAGCCTTTGGATATGTGGGCTTGGATTACGAAGATTACGTCCGCATTGATCCCCGCTATTTCCGACCCACCGAGGTGGATTACTTGCTGGCTGATCCTACCAATTGCAATCAGGTTTTGAAATGGGAGCCGCGGGTTCGTTTCTCTGAGTTGGTTCGTATTATGATGGATGCGGACCTGGAGAGCATCGGGCTGGAAGCTCCCGGTGAAGGTAAGCACGCCGTGGAAGAAAAATTCGATGACTGGCACTGTTGGGCAGATCAAGTGAAGACGATGGACAAATAATGATGACAAAAGAAAATTATCCTGACCCTCAAAAATTTTGGTCTGATCGACGCGTTTGCGTTACCGGTGGAGCGGGTTTTTTAGGTTCCTACGTTCAGAATGTCTTACGAGAGCAAGGGGCAAAAGAAATCTTTGTGCCGCGGGTAGAAGAGTATGATTTGACCAAAATCGAGAATATTCGCCGCATGTTGGACGATTCTCGTCCCGATGTGATCATCCATCTTGCCGCATTGGCCGGTGGCATCGGTGCTAATCGCGCTCGACCAGCGGATTTCTTTTATAAAAATCTGATGATGGGTGTTCCTTTGATGCACGAGGCCTGGGAGCGTGATGTGGAGAAATTTGTGGCCATTGGCACGATCTGCGCTTATCCTAAGTTTACGCCCGTCCCCTTCAAGGAAGAGAATCTTTGGGATGGTTATCCCGAAGAGACGAACGCACCCTATGGCTTGGCTAAGAAGATGCTTTTGGTCCAGGCTCAGGCATATCGTGACCAATACGGTTTCAACGCGATCTATCTTCTTCCCGTCAATCTGTATGGACCGCGTGACAACTTCGATTTGGAGACTTCTCACGTCATTCCCGCCTTGATCCGTAAGATGATCGAGGCCCAGCAACGGGGTGACGATCAAGTCATCCTATGGGGGGATGGATCACCCACCCGTGAGTTTTTCTATGCCGGGGACGCTGCCCGGGGCATCGTCATGGCTGCGGAGCGTTACAATGGCCGTGAGCCGGTCAATTTGGGCGCGGGCATGGAGATCAGCATCAAGAAATTGGCCGAAACAATTGCAGACCTGACCGGTTTTGAAGGCGAAATCATCTGGGATACGAGCAAGCCCAACGGTCAGCCACGTCGAGGCTTGGATGTCAGCCGGGCCAAGG
This sequence comes from uncultured Anaerolineales bacterium, assembly GCA_964644835.1. GTDB lineage: Bacteria > Chloroflexota > Anaerolineae > Anaerolineales > UBA11858 > JAYELX01. Next base: position 37,003 of record CAZXXW010000006.1, on the reverse strand, counting down.
AATACTTTGGCTTTGAGGCCCAAATGCCCTTCGAAGAGGGCCTCAAACGCACGATTGAATGGTTTCGAGAGCACCAGGAACAAATCCCTTGATGTTCTCTCCTCTGCCGGTATTTTAAACGATGACAGAAACTTCCATAGCGCAATCTGACCCGGATACGATTATCCTGCGGCCTTCGCGCGGCTGGTCGGCGCTTAATCTCGCTGACTTGTGGCGTTACCGCGAGTTGATCTTCTTCCTGACCTGGCGCGATCTCAAAGTTCGTTACAAGCAGACCGTCCTCGGTGTGGCCTGGGCTGTGATTCGCCCGGTCATCACCATGGTAATCTACTCGCTGATCTTTGGTAACCTGGCGCAACTCGACTCCGAGGGAGTTCCTTACTCCATCTTCACGTATGTGGCTCTCTTGCCCTGGCAGCTTTTCTCCAAGGCGATGAATGACGCGGGACGTTCGATGGTCTCTAATCGTAATATGGTCACCAAGATTTATTTTCCCCGCCTGGTCATCCCCGTTTCTACCATCTTAAGCGGCCTAGTCGATTTCTTGGTCGCGTTTGTCATTTTGATCGGCATGATGATCTATTTTCAGGTTTCGATCACACTGACCGTTTTGTACTTGCCGCTTTTTCTCTTATTGGCTCTGGTGACCGCCTTGGGTGTCGGGTTGTGGTTTTCCGCTTTGAATGTTTATTATCGCGATGTAGGCTACGTACTCCCGTTTTTGACCGAAGTGTGGAAGTATATCACACCCGTAGCTTATTCGGCTCAATACATCACCGGAAAGTGGCAGTTTATCTATGCCCTTAATCCCATGGCTGGGGTGGTTCAGGGCTTTCGTTGGGCTTTGTTGGGAACGACTTTGGACGCCTCGGCGTTAACGACGATGTCGATCTCCGCGTTTGTGGCTGTCGTCGTCTTGATTACTGGTCTTTTTTATTTCCGCCGCATGGAACGCAGCTTCGCGGATATGGTTTAACGACAATCACGATGTCAAATTTAGCAATTGAAGTAAAACAACTTGGAAAACAATACCGCATTGGTGTCGCTCCTCAGCGTTACCGCACCTTGCGTGAGTCCTTGAAGGGGACGCTGACAGCCCCCTTGAAACGGATCCGGCGCGGTCTGGCTCCCCAGGGAGAGAAGCGTGATGATACCATCTGGGCGTTGCGAGATGTCTCCTTCCATGTTGAGCGCGGTCAAGTCTTGGGCGTGATTGGACGCAACGGAGCCGGGAAGAGTACGTTGCTCAAAGTTCTTTCAAGAGTCACTGAGCCAACGGTAGGAGAAGTTGCTATCCGTGGCCGGGTGGGCTCACTCTTAGAAGTGGGGACGGGCTTTCATCCTGAGTTGACCGGACGCGAGAATATTTATCTCAACGGTGCCATCTTGGGCATGAAGCGAACTGAGATTGAATGTAAGTTTGATGAAATCGTCGATTTTTCCGGCGTGGAAAAATTTATTGATACACCGGTTAAACGCTACTCCAGCGGCATGTATTTGCGGTTAGCTTTTGCCGTTGCTGCGCATCTGGAGCCCGAAATATTGGTTGTTGACGAGGTTTTGGCCGTCGGCGATGCTGAATTTCAGCGCAAGTGTTTGGGCAAGATGGACGCGGTGGCGCAAGAAGGCCGTACGGTTTTGTTCGTCAGCCATGATATGTCTGCGATTCTGCGCTTAACCGAAGAAGCGATTGTTCTCGATAAAGGGCAGTTGGTCTATCGTGCCCCCTCTGATAAAGCTGTGGATTATTATTTGGCCTCGGATTTTTCTGAAGCCGGAGAACGTGTCTGGCGTGATGATGAAGTCCCCGTCACAGCGCTGCCTTTTCGCCCCATTGCTTTACGCGTCCTCAACCCCGATGGTGACACCGTTGATGTGGTTCGCTCCACCGATCCGATCACCTTGGAGGTGGAATACGCCTTGGACGCTCCTATCAAGGGGTTGCGTGTGGGTCTATATTTGATGAGTATGCGCGGCGAGTTTGTTTTCACATCCTTCGACACCGATGAACCGGAGCAATATGAGCGTTTTGGTGTTCGGCCTCGAGGCCATTACGTTAGCTGTTGCACCGTGCCGAAAGACTTTTTCAATGATGGCCGCTACGCCGTTGGCTTGAATGCCAGCACCTACCGGGTCAGGCGTTATTTTCAAGATGAGCGCGCCCTCACCTTTACCGTTGATGGCACCGGGGCACCGGGCAAACAATGGTCAGAGCGTCGCATGGGGTTGGTGCGCCCCCGTCTGGATTGGCAAATCGAGCCTTTGGAAGCGTGATGGTTATCTTGGCGCGTGATTCTCTCAAAAAGATACTGGGGGATGTGCCCTTTGCGGCTGAACTCGCCTGGTATCTGCGCCAAGGCGGCGATCCACCTGTGGGTGGCTATCGTCTGGATCGGTTCCAGAAGATGTTGCCCGTTTGGCTGCAGCAGGCCAGGGATGCTGACGCAAAAACGGAAAAGCCGAAACACGTTTTCATCTTCACGATGCTCAAATATTGGCTCGAGCACAGCACGCTGATGGGCTTGGCTTTATCCGCCCTGGGGCATGATGTCACCCTGACCTATTTGCCCTATGCCCATTGGAAGAAACCGATCGCTCGTTTTGATTTGCGCCGCCAGAATTTGTATCTGCGCAACGCCCTTGAGCCGGTGCAGGAACAGATCGAAGCGATTTCGTTATTGGGGGCCTCAAAGGTTGACCATCTTCCCGCCGAGCTAGAGGCCAAGATGGACGCGGCTGCTTTCCGCGATACCCAATACAGCATGTTGCGTGAAGACGTAGAGCGCGATAGCGAACTCTATCATTTACGCCTGAAGCGCAATCGTCATCACGCCGGGGTGATGTTGGAACTTTTACAACGCGAACAGCCCGACGTGGTCGTTTTGCCCAACGGCAGCATCCTCGAGTTTGGGATCACCTATTGGATCGCCCGTTATTTGGAGATCCCGGTGATGACGTTCGAGTTTGGCGAGCAGAATGACCGCTTGTGGCTGGCTCAAAACGACGATGTCATGCGCCAGGACACCGGCGATCTTTGGGGCACCTACGAAGACGAGCCGCTGGTGGAATCCGAATGGGAGCAGGTCAAGGATTTCTTTTCGGTGCGGCAGGGTGGCGGCTTGTGGGAGAATTTCTCCCGCCGTTGGCAGAAGACTCCCTCCCAGGGTGTGGAGCAGGTGCGGCAAACGTTGGGGCTGGATTTTCGCTCCCTGGTGTTGCTGCCCACCAACGTGCTCGGCGACAGCCTGACCCTGGGGCGCCAATTGTTCAGCGACAGCATGACCGAATGGTTGTTCCGCACGATCGAGTATTTCGTCCGGCGTGACGATGTCCAACTGGTGATCAAAACCCATCCCGGTGAGCAAATTGGCTGGGGCCCGGCGGTTTACGATATTTTGTTGGAGAGATTCCCCAATCTGCCTGAGCATGTTCATCTGCTCCCTGCCAATGCCAAGGTAAACGCTTATGATTTGGTCGAAATTGCCGATGTAGGCCTGGTATTTACCACCACCTTGGGCCTGGAGATGGCGATGAGTGGTTTGCCCGTCATTGTTACGGGACAGACTCACTACCGGGAAAAGGGATTCACCCTCGACCCCGATTCCTGGGATTCCTTTTACGGGATTCTCTCCCAGGTTTTGGAAAATCCTGAAGAATACGCTCCCTCCCGCCAAAAAGTCGAGTTGGCCTGGATCTATGCCTATCGCTTTTTCTTCCAATATCCTCAACCCTATCCCTGGCATGTCCAATATTTTTGGGATGATGTCGAGCGTTGGTCGCTGGAACAGGTGTTATCGGAAGAGGGGATGCGTTTGTTTGGCGACACGTTTGATTATTTGACCGGCGAACCGATCGAGTGGAAAAAACAATGACGACAGACACAGAGATTAAGCAGCAGGTGCGCGAATTTTACGATCAGGTCGGCTGGCAGCAGGTCAGTGAGGGTGTTTATCAGAATGCTCGTTACGAAGACCTGCGGCCTGTCTCGCGTGAATATATCCATCGTTGTCATTTGCGGGTTAGGCGTTACCTTCAACCCCAGGGGCGGTATTTGTTAGATGCCGGTTCTGGCCCGATTCAATATCCTGAATATTTGACGTACTCAGAAGGTTATCAATACCGGGTTTGCGCCGATATTTCTCTCGTGGCCTTGAAAGACGCCCGCGAGCGAACCGGCGAACACGGGTTGTGTGTGGTCGCAGATATTGCCAATTTGCCTTTCAAGCGGGATGCCTTTGAAGGCGTCGTTTCGCTGCATACTATTCATCACTTGCCGCCGGGTGATCATGTCCGCGCCTACCAAGAGTTGTACCGGGTTTTGGCGTCCGGAAGTCAGGCGGTTGTGGTCAACGGATGGGGTAAGGCGTTGATCCCAAGGTTGTTGTTGCGTCCCATGCGCTGGACCAACCGTCTCATTGGGATTTTGCGCCGAATTTTCGGATGGGAACCACCCGAACATCCGGCCAAACCGAAAAAGAAAAAATCCGAACGAAAGAAAAAGCAAAAAAGTACTTTTGTGCGCAAATATGGCGCCGATTGGCTTAAACAGCAGCTTGTGCCCTTGATGGACTTCGATATTTACGTCTGGCGCAGCGTCAGCGTCAAACACTTGCGTACGTTTGTACACGAGGGCTTGGGCGGGCGTGTCTTGCTGCGATTTTTATTTTGGCTAGAAGATCGTTTTCCTGATTTCTTTGGGGAGAAAGGTCAGTATCCCTTGGTTGTGATCTACAAAGAATGAGATCACAGAGAAATATGATTTGGAGTGCTTCATGAATTGGAACGAACAGGTTATTCTTGTCACCGGTGGAACCGGTTCCTTTGGAAAAACGTTTATCCGCATGATGCTGGAGACGTATCATCCAGCTAAATTGATTGTCTACAGCCGGGATGAACTCAAACAGCATGAGATGCGCGTTGCTGGTTTCGACCATCCCAACTTGCGTTACTTCATTGGGGATGTGCGCGATTTGCCTCGTTTGAAACGAGCGATGCGAGGCGTTAGCATTGTTGTCCATGCTGCAGCATTAAAGCAGGTGCCCGCTTGCGAATACAACCCCATGGAGGCGGTCAAGACCAATATTCTTGGGAGCAGTAATGTCGTCGACGCCGCTTTGGATACAGGCGTCGAAAAGGTGCTCGGCTTGAGCACGGATAAAGCTGTCAACCCGGTCAATTTGTATGGAGCGACCAAACTAGCTGCCGAAAAATTGATCATCCAGAGCAATGCCTACGCCGGGGGACGCGCCACGCGTCTGAGTTGTGTCCGTTACGGCAACGTTGTGGGCAGCCGCGGCAGCGTCGTGCCGGTATTTTTACGTCAGCGCGAGAACGGCGGCAAATTGACGATTACGGATAAGCGCATGACCCGCTTTTGGCTCTCCTTAGAGCAGGCTGTCCAATTTGTGATCGATCGCATCGCCGAAATGCAGGGAGGCGAAGTTTTCGTCCCCAAGATTCCCAGCATGAAGGTGATGGACTTGGCCAGAGCAGTCGCGCCCGATGCCGAGTTTGATTACATCGGCATCCGTCCCGGTGAAAAGCTGCACGAAATCTTGATTTCTCGCGATGAATCCCGTTCCACCATTGAGATGGAGAACATGTTTGTCGTCCAGCCGGTAGAAGCCTTTTGGTTTGGCGGTAAATGGCATCGAAAAGGTCAAAAAGTAGACGATGGTTTTCGCTATTACAGCGCCGAAAACCCGGAGTGGCTTGATGTTGAGCAGATCCGCAAGATCATCGCCCCCTTTGAAAAGGCCTTTGCTCAAGGCAAACTGACTTGATTGCTGAATGTCACCGGGATGGGTTGATGTGGTTCCTCCTTTAGCCGGAAATCCTGTATACTTGGTTTGCTCGCTTGGGCACGAAATGAAGACAAGCTTACAGGAATGAATTCATGCACATTCTCATCACCGGCGCGAGCGGTTTGCTTGGAGTCAATCTCGCTTTGGAAGCTGCTCGTCAACATACAGTTTTCGGCGTTGTCAACTCATCGCCTCTGAACACCGATACCTTCACCGTCTTGCAGGCTGATTTGTTGGAACCTGGCGCTGTGGATTGGGTGCTCGACCAGGCCCAACCCAAATGGGTGATTCACTGTGCCGCCCTGGCTAATCTAGAGGCTTGTGAACAAAACCCGGATCTGGCCTGGCAACTGAATAACGAACTCCCTCGCGTTCTGGCATCCCAATGTCGGAAGGGCGGAGCGCGCTTGTTACATGTTTCCACGGATGCTGTCTTTGACGGACGCCGCGGCGGATACAGCGAAGAAGATACCCCCAATCCGGTCAATTTGTATGCCCGCACCAAGCTTGAAGGGGAGAGGGCGGTTCTCGAAGCCGATCCCGACGCGATTGTCGCCCGGGTCAACCTGTATGGATGGAGTCTGAGCGGGGAACGCAGTTTGGCAGAATTTTTTTTCCAAAACCTGAAGGCGGGGAATCCGGTCATGGGTTTCACCGATGTGAAATTTTGCCCCTTGTTGGCCAATGAGCTTGCGCATGTGTTTCTAAGCATGTTGAAGAAAGGATTGCGTGGAATTTATCATGTCGTCAGTCCCGAATGTTTGAGCAAGTACGAGTTTGGGGTTGCCATTGCTCATAAATTTGGCTTTGACCCGGACTTAATTGCACCTACCTCGGTGCGGAACGCCGGCCTGGGGGCAACGCGTTCTCCACAGCTTACGCTCAAAATCGACAAACTTATCCACGATTTAGGCGCAACACCACCGGATATATCCACATCTTTGCAGCGGTTTTATACACTTTATCAACAGGGTTATCCACAGAAGCTGAGAAATATGTTGGTCGCATGAAGGAGAAGAGCATGAACATACCTGCCCCTGAAATTACCATTGCGGATCGAAAAATTGGTCACAATTATCCTACCTATTTTATTGCTGATATTGCCGCCAACCATGACGGCGATTTAGAGCGCGCCAAGATGTTGATCCATTTGGCCGCGGAAGCAGGTGCCGAAGCAGCCAAGTTTCAGAATTTCCGCGCTCCCAAGATCGTCTCCGATTACGGTTTCAAGTCGTTGGGCGGACAACTCTCCCATCAAGCCGAGTGGGAAAAGAGCGTTTTCGAGGTTTATGATGATGCGTCCATCCCCTTCGAGTGGACGCCCATTCTCAAAGAAGAATGTGACCGAGCCGGAATCGATTATTTTTCATCGCCCTATGATGACGAAGCCATTGACATTCTCGTTCCCTATGTGCCTGCCTTCAAAGCTGGTTCGGGGTTGATGTCTTGGCCTGACGCGCTTGTGCGCATGGCCGAGACGGGCAAACCTTTGCTCATCGCTACCGGCGCGGCGGACATCACCGATGTGGTTCGGGCGATGCGCGCCGTTCGCCCGGTCAACGACCAGATCGTTTTGATGCAGTGCAACACCAACTACACAGCCAGCGCCGAGAATTACGATCATTTGAATCTCAATGTCCTCAAAACCTACCAGACCATGTACCCCAACGTGGTGGTGGGACTCTCCGACCATACCCACAACCCGGCTCCGATTGTGGGCGCGGTGACTCTGGGTGCCCGCGTGATCGAGCGTCACTTTACCGACGATAACGATCGCCCCGGACCAGATCACAAATTCGCCATGAATCCCGAAAACTGGGCCGAAATGGTTCAGCAGGTGCGCACCTTGGAGCGGTCTCTCGGCTCGGTGGAAAAATTTGTCACCCCTAACGAGCAAGAGACCTACATGCTTCAGCGCCGCTGTCTGCGCGCCGCCCGCGACATCCAAGCCGGTGAAACTATCACCGCCGAGATGGTCGAGCCGCTGCGTCCCAATGCCCTCGGCAGCATTCAGCCTTGGCAGCTCCCCCAACTCGTTGGCAAGAAAGCGCTTGTCGCCATGCCCTATGGGATGGAATTGCGTTGGGAGAATGTGGGGGTTTAGGAATCAGTTGATTAGGTATCAGGGATTGGGGAGACCTGACCGCTGATTCCTGATACTTGATCCCCTGATACCCTGATACCTGCTCTGATTCCTGACCCCTGACTCCCCTCATGCGGATTCTCTACTTCAGTCGCGACTACACCCCCCATGACCATCGTTTCCTTTCCGCCTTGGCCAAAACCGAGCATCAGATTGGCTATTTACGTTTGGAGCGCCGCGGACATACGCTAGAACAGCGTCCCCTGCCCTCCGGCGCGGAAGCGATCCCTTGGGTGGGCGGTCAATCGCCGGCCCGTCTCCGAGATGGTTTCCGCTTGCTGAGGGGGTTGAAAAACGTCATCCGCAGCTATCATCCCGATTTAATCCAGGCCGGCCCGTTGCAGCGTTCTGCTTTTTTGGTCGCTTTGGCCGGATTTCGCCCCTTGGTCAGTATGTCCTGGGGCTACGATTTGCTCATCGACGCGCAGCGCAACCGCTGGTGGCGTTGGGCCACCCAGTTCACGCTCAAGCGCAGTGACGCTTTTGTCGGCGATTGCAACACCATCCGAGATTTGGCCGTCTCGCATGGGATGGCCCCCGACCGTATCGTTACCTTCCCCTGGGGCGTGGATGTTGATCATTTTTCCCCACAAGCTGAGTCCACCATCCGCGAACGCCTGGGGTGGGGCGAAGATACCTTTGCGCTCCTTTCCACCCGTAGTTGGGCCCCTCTCTACGGCGTCGAAGATCTGGCCAGGGCGTTTGTGCGGGTAGCTTGTGACATTCCAGAGATGCGGCTATTGATGCTGGGCAACGGCCCGCTGGCTCCCGAAATTCACCGTATCTTCATGGATGCGAACATGATCAATCGGGTTCACTTTCCCGGACAAGTCAGCCGAGATGATTTACCCGCTTATTATCGCGCTGCGGATTTGTATATCAGCACGTCTCACAGCGACGGCACGTCGATTTCGCTGTTGGAGGCTCTGGCCTGCGCCACGCCCGTTTTGCTGTCAGACATCCCAGGAAATCGGGAATGGGTCTCTCCCTCTCCCGTTGGGAGAGGGGCCAGGGGTGAGGGGGATGTGGGTTGGCTCTTCTGGGATGGGGATGTGGATTCACTCAGCGAGGGAATCGTCCACGCCTGGGAGTCGCGGAGTCAGCTCCCCGCGATGGGACGGGCTGCCCGTCAGATGGCAGAATCACGCGCCGACTGGGATCAGAATTTCCCCCGATTATTCGAAGCTTATCAAATCGCCTTAAACAGGAGGTAGTGATGCTTACATTTGATGATCTCGTCCAAGGATTTCAAGACGTTGGCCTGGAAGCTGGCGATACGTTGTTGATCCATTCATCTTATAAAGCCTTTGGCGGCGTGGAAGGACGCGCTCAGACGGTGATCGATGCTTTGCTGCACGTCCTCGGCGAGGAGGGCACGCTGATCATGCCCACCTTCAACTTTGATTTTTGCAAGGGTGAGCCTTGGGATGTGCGTGAGACGCCTTCCCACATGGGCATCATCACCGAGTTGGTCCGCAAAGATGAGCGTAGCTGCCGGGTCTTTCATCCGATTTATTCGTTTGCCATCATCGGAAAACATGCCCAAGCCTTGTGCGCCCATCGCTACAAAAGCAGCTACGGCCCGGACTCGATCTTTGGCAAATTGCGCCAGTTGGATGGCAAGATTATGATCGTAGGGCTGGACTATACCAACAGCATGACGTTCTTCCATCACGTTGAGGAACTGGAAGGCGTTGACTATCGTTACATGAAAGCGTTCACCGGCCAGGTCACCGATTGGGATGGCAACACCTATGAAGATACCTTCACCATGCTGGTGCGCGATTTGGAAAAAGGCGTCGTCACCGAGGTCAATCCGATGGGCGCGCGCATGGAAGAAGCCGGTATCGTCGAAATCCGCCAGATCGGCGACGCTACGGTCAAGTTGATGGATGCCAACGAAGTCTACGAGTTCACCGCTCGGGAGATGAGAAAAGAGCCGGGCTTGTTGTACTACATCGAGGAGAAAGCGTAGTATTCTTCATCGTTCATCCGATTCACCACCAAGTCGCGAAGGACACAAAGGATATCCTTTGTGTCCACAAAGAAAACTTTGTGATCTTCGCGTCTTTTGTGGGGAAGTGTTGTAGCACGAAAGCTATCACTATTCTTGCTGTAACGCAATAAACCCCTAAATGCTATGCAACTTAAACCCATTCTAGAATCCCTCTACCCCTTGCACCGGACGCTGGCCTGTGACGACATGGACCGGGCCCTGCGCATGGTTGGGAAGCATATGCCCGCCGCGGCAAGGTACGAGATTGAAACCTACAAACCCGGGACTCCCGTCTGGACCTGGACCGTGCCGGAGCGTTATCACGTCGAAGAAGCCTACCTTGAAACCGAAGATGGCCGCCGGATCGTCGATTTTGCCGATAACCCCCTCCACCTGGTTTCCTATTCCCCCCCGGTCGACCGGCTTCTCGATTGGGACGAATTAGAACCGCATCTCTATTACAGCGAAGACCATCCCGCTGCGATTCCGTGGGTTTTCAAATATTATCAGCGTGATTGGGGCTTTTGCCTCCCCAAAGATGTTTTTGATCGCCTGGATCGGAATGCTCATTACCGGGCCGTGATTCGCTCCCAGTTTTTGTCTGATCTTGAGGCGGGAGGCTTCCGCGTCGGGGCAGGTGTTCTCTTACCTGAAGGGGAACCTGCTCCCGGGACGGGTGAGATGCTCATTTCCGCACATTTGTGCCATCCCATGCAGGCCAACGATGATGCCTCCGGTGTAGTTACCGCTATCGAAGTGGCTCGCCGCTTGGCTGAGAATCCCTTGCCTCCCGGCTCGATGGGAGTGCGCTTCTGGTTCGGCCCCGAGACCATTGGCACGATCGCTTATCTCGCTCATCACGAGGAATTAATTCCCCGGCTAAAGGGGGGTATTTTCGCCGAAATGACCGGCAATCAAGGGAAAATTGCCTGGCATCACACACGCCAATACGATCATCTTCTCGATCGAATTATCGCCCGCGTTCTGCGAGAGCGAGAACCGATCGAGCGTGATTTTGCCGCTTTTCCCCCCAACGATGAACGTGTCATCAACGGACCCGGCGTCAACGTGCCTTGCATTTCGATCAACCGTTGGCCGTATGATCAGTATCACACCACCGAGGATAATCCCAGCATCATTCACGAAGACATGCTTCAAGACGCCGCTGATGTGATCGAAGAGATTGTCCGCATTTACGCATCCAATTACATTCCCAAACGCACTTTCCGAGGGCCGGTGTTTCTCTCCGGGCATGGGCTCTGGGTCGATTGGCGGGACGACTTTGACCTCAACCGGGCCATCGAAAAGATTATGATGAGCTTCGAGGGTGAACATACCGTTTTTGACATTGCCGAGCAAGTTGGTTTGGATTATTGGGTCGTGCGCGATTATGTGGAGAGATTCCGGACCAAAGGTTTCGTTGAAGCTCTGCCCATTCCTGGCGAGATGCCAAAATAAGGTATACTTGGAATATGGCTACCGAGACGAACCTGAAACCCATTGAGATGGACGAGGCCGCCTGGACGGCGCGCCTGGATTCTGAATTGAGGCGTTTCATTGATCTATTGGTGCGTGAGTTTGATCCGATCAAAATTATCTTGTTTGGTTCGTTAGCTGAAGGGGCGCCGCGTTTATGGTCAGACATCGACATTGTGGTCGTGCGGGAGACGGATAAGAATTTCATCGAACGGGCAATGGAAATTCAGCGTAAATTTGATTCCAATGTAGGAGTCGATCTGCTCGTCTACACGCCTGAAGAATTTGAACATATGTGTGCAGAGCGACTTTTCTTTCAACAAGAAATATTAAGAAAAGGGAAAGTTATTTATGAACGGGCATGATGCTTGGATGAGATTTGCCCATGAGGATCTACGGGTTGCCCGGTTGGTGTGGAAAGAAGAGCTTTACAACCAGGTTTGTTTTCATGCTCAGCAATGTGTTGAGAAATCCTTCAAGGCATTGTTGATTCATCGTGGCAAGGTTCCACCTAAGATACACCGCTTGGCTACCCTTATCAGTTTAGTGGGGGACCCCAAACTTCAAGAATTTTCGGATAGAGTGAAGCTGCTTGATCAGATTTATATTCCCACCCGTTATCCGGATGCCATTCCTGGCACCTTGCCTGAAGGTGTGCCTAACAAAGCGCAGGCTGCTGATGCACTAGAGATGGCTCAAGAAATCTTTGACTTGGTTCAAGAAGAGTTTTCGTAACCGTCTAGGGGTATGAAGCACCGAAAATAGTAGCCGATTCATTGAGCTGAATATTGTTCCCAAATTCTAACGATCAATTAACTCATATCGTCGCCATTATCCAAGCTCGAATGGCATCCTCGCGCTTGCCGGGTAAGGTCTTGGCCGAGATTGATGGTCGCCCCATGCTCGCCTGGGTGGTGGAGCGGACGCGCCGCGCCGGTCACGTTGACTCCGTTGTTGTCGCCACAACCAAAGATGCCAGCGACGACCCCATTGCTGATTTTTGTAGCCAACATGGCTATCCTCGCACCCGCGGCAGCGCCTACGACGTGCTTGATCGCTATGTTCAGGCCGCTCGCGCCCATCAAGCCGACGTGATCGTGCGCATCACCGCCGATTGCCCGCTGCTCGATCCCACTTTGGTCGACGACGCGGTTCGGCAGCTCCTTGGCGAAGAACAAACCCCGCGCTTTGATTTCGTCGCCAACCGACTTCCACCTCCCTGGGGGCGCACCTATCCCATCGGTTTGGATGTCGAAGTGTTCACCATGCAGGCGCTGGAACGAGCCTGGCACGAGGCGGATGAGAAGCATCAACGCGAGCATGTCACACCTTATTTCTATGAGGGCGTCCCCGCCGAAGCGTTGCAATTTGACAAAAACCATGCTCCCATCGCGGTAGGGACATCCCCGCGCGGCTTCTGTGTCGCTTTGCTGCATCATCATACCGATCTTGGCCACCACCGCTGGACCGTGGACACCCCTCAAGATTTGAAATTAATCCGTGCGATCGTCTCTCATTTCCCCGATGATGCCTTCACTTGGCTGGATGTTTTCTCTCTGATGGAACGAGAAGCAGCTCTGGCTGAGATCAACGCCCAGGTTGAACACAAAACTCACCTGGATGTAGACGATCGCACCTGATCCCTGGCACCTGAAACTTGATACGCTCATGCTGACCATTTTCTCTACCCCCAAACCTTTCACCGACCCCCACATCAACATCATCCAGCGCAATGCGATTCAATCCTGGCTGCATCTGGGCGAAGATGTTGATGTCATCCTCATTGGTCAAGAGGAAGGCCTTGACGACATTGCGGCCGAATTGGGCGTCAGCGTTCTCCCCGATGTAGCCCGCAATCGATGGGATACGCCCCTGGTCAGTTCGATCTTTTCCCTGGCGCGCCAAAACAGTGACACGCCGCTGCTTGCTTATGTCAATGCCGATATTTTGCTGATGCCCGATTTCGTCACCGTTGCCCGTCAGATGGCTGAACAATCGGAACAATTTTTGGTTGTAGGACAGCGTTGGGATTTGGATGTCGCCGAGGATCTGGACTTTGGCCCAGGCTGGGCTGCCGATCTACGCGCCGATGGAAAGGCCCGCGGTGGATTGCACGCCCCAAGCGGCAGTGATTATTTCATTTTCCCCCGCCATATTTTCACCCACATGCCCGATTTTGCTATTGGCCGCGCCGGTTGGGACAACTGGATGATCTATCACGCCCTCCAGCAGGGCTGGCCCGTTGTCGATGCCACGCCTGACTTGATGATCGTTCATCAGAGTCATGATTACGGACATCTTCCCCAGGGTCAGATGCACTACGATCTTGAAGAAACAGCCATCAATGCCGAACTGGGTGGTGGCATGCGCAACATGTACATGACACTAGACGCCAGCCACGAGTTGATAAATGGCAAGCTGCGGTCTGCTCGGCCGCGGTTAGCCCGCCTGATTCGAAAACTGGAGCGCTGGATTCAGCCGGAAGAGCAGCAGGGATTCCGTTGGGCTTTAACGCGCCGTTTGCGTCATTTGCGCCGAAAGGTGGTCAAAGGTGCCGATTGAAGTCAAAGAATGCCCGCTTTGTGGTGCTGCTGAAAGCCAACTCTTAGATCAACGCGAATTCCGCGGTGAGGAAATCCGCAACCAGGTTTGCTCGGGTTGTGGGTTAGTGTTCCAATCTCCGCGCATGACCGCGGTTGAGCTGGATCAATTCTACGCCCAGACCTATCGCCAGGTCTATCAGGGCGAATCTGGGCCGACGAAAAAGGATCTTTTTATCCAGGGTGGGCGTGCCGATTCCCTGCTCGCCTTTCTTGGCAAGCAGAACGTCAAACCGTCTCGTTATCTTGACATCGGTTGTTCCAGTGGTATCTTGCTCCAGCACTTCCGAGAACATTTTGGTTGTGAAGCCGTCGGCGTCGAACCGGGCGACGCCTATCGCGCCTATGCCCGGGATCAGGGATTGAACGTGCATCCCGATCTGGGATCGCTTCAAGCTGCCGAGGAAAAGCGCTTTGACTTAATCAGCATGGCCCATGTCTTGGAACATATTCCCGAACCAGCGGATTATCTGGCTAACCTACGGGAGTATCATCTCGCCTCCTCCGGCCTGATTCTACTCGAGGTGCCTAATTTGTACGTCCACGACAGCTTTGAGATCGCCCACATGACCAGCTTCAGCGCACACACGCTGCGGCAAGTGATTCAACAGGCTGGATTTGATCTCGTTGCCCTAATGAGACATGGTCAGCCTCGCTCTGAAATGTTGCCCTTGTATTTGACCGTTTTGGCTCGACCGAGTGCTCATCCCGCTGAGCAAAAGGCCGTCGTACCCGAAAGAAATGTCGCTCTGAAACGCCGTTTGGGCATGCTCTGGCGGCGCGTGATTCAACGTTTGTTCCCTAACCGGGCCTGGATTCCCTTGCCCGAAGCGTAAATCCCTGATACCTGACACCTGAAACCTGATACCCTATCCCATGCGTATAGGCCAAAATCCTGCTAAATCGGTTCAATCCGTCCCCCAACCCGAAGAGGTGACCGTCGCAATTGTCACCTATATCCCCACTTTGGGTGGATATTATGCTCAAAGCCTGGATATTTTGAAAACGTGCTTGGGCAGCATTTGGGCAAACACACACATGCCCTACGACTTGCTCGTGTTCGACAACGGCAGTTGCGCGCCCGTGCGCGAGTATCTCTCCGCGGCCGAGGAAGCGGGCAATATCCAGTATTTGGTTTTTTCGGAGAAAAACATTGGCAAAGCCGGCGCGTGGAACTTCATTTTTGGGGCGGCACCGGGTGAATATATTGCTTATGCCGACAGCGATGTCTATCATTATCCCGGCTGGCTGGGCGCCCAGCTTGATGTTTTGAAGTCATTCTCGCAGGCGGGTATGGTCACGGGGATGCCCATGTGGACGCCGGAACAATTTTCGACAAGCACGGTGGATTGGGCGGAGGAGCGTCCTGAGATTCGCTTGGAGCGGGGCCATTTTCTCGCCTGGGGAGATTATTGGCGCCATTCTCAAAGCCTGGGCGCCGACGAAGGTGAAGCACGGGCCCATTACAACGCCAATGAAACCATTTGTATCTTTCGCGGCGAGGAGCAATATTATGTCGGCGCGGCCCATTTCCAATTTGTGGCGTCCAAACAGGCTTTGCAGTCGGTCTTGCCCATCCCTTCCCGGCGTCCCATGGGGGAAGTTCGCTTGCTCGATATCGCCCTCAACGAGCGCGGTTACTTGCGGCTGACGACGCCCGATTGGTGGGTTGAGCATATGGGCAACGTCCTGGCGGACCGGTTTAAGGCTCCGGAAACGGGAGCAGGTTCGAGGGCGGTAGAGGCTCGCCGCGGCGGAATCTGGAAATCCAAGCCGGTTCAGAAACTCGCCCGCTGGCTCTATCATCTCAGCTTTGAAATTTTGTATCGAGAGTAATTCTTCAGCGATTATTGAATAGAACGCGAATCGCCAAAGGCGTGCCTGCGGCAACGCGAATCAGACGGATTCACGCGGATAAAAAACAAAAAATCCGTGAAATTCCGCCCCATCCGTGTCATCTGTGTTCCGTTTTGATTCAATTGGTTATCGTTTGAATGTTATGAGATTAGGTTTGTCGATGAAACGAATTTTTATCAGCGCTGATCATGGCTTGGCCATCGTCTATTTCGTCCAAAGTGACATCATCCCCCACTTGCTCGAGGGGGGAGTTGAAGTGATCCTGTTGGTCGATGATGCCATCCAAGAAAAGATTGAGCAGGAGTTTGAGCAGGATGGCGTTTTTGTCGAGGGGCTGCGTTTTGGTCAGGCCCGTGACTATGAAAACACGGTGCGGCCTTCGCTGCAATGGTGGCTGCATTTTTTGCGGCGTGCGGGCGCGTCCCAGCGGATCAATTTGGAAGCGGTCAAGGGCTATGTCAATCAGGTTGCGGATGAAGCCGAGGGCAAGCGCAAGTTGCTCTTCCCTCTGATGCGCGTGTTTGTCGGCTTGATGCGCCGCTCGCGTCCGATCCGGAAGCTGGTCACGAGCCTGCAAAATCGCTTCAAGCCAGAGATGTACGCCGATTTGTTTGTACGCTATCAACCTGATTTGGTTGTGGCGGCATCGCCGGGTTGGCGGTTGGACCGCTATTTGCTGCGCGAGGCTGCTGCTCGGGGCGTGGAAACAGCCACGGTGATCATGGGCTGGGATAATTCCAGCAGTTACAGCTTGCCCGGCGCGCCGATCGATTGGGCCGTTTGCTGGTCGCAGATCCAAAAGGAGGAGATGACCCTCGGGGCCGATTGGCAGCCTGAACGCGTGCATGTAGGTGGGATTCCCTCCTATGATGGCTATTTTCGCCGCCAATGGCTTATCCCGAGGGACGAGTATTTTCGCATGCACGGGCTTGATCCAGAGCGCAAATTGATTTCCTACGCCAGCAGTTTTGTCTCCTTTTCGCCCAATATTCAAAATGTGGAAGCGCTGGCAGCGTTGATTTCTTCCGGTCAGTTGGCTCAGCCGTCTCAATTGTTGATTCGTCTGCACCCGACGCATTTCTCCGATGTGCCTCGCTTTGCCGGGGAGAGGGAACGGATTCGAGCGTTGGCCCGAGAACATCCTCACGTCCATGTGGTTGAGCCCGTGGCCCTGGGCGGCGAAATGGGGCACTATTCCGGCGAGGATATGCCCGAAAAATCGTCCATGATGGCTTATTCGGACGTGATGGTGACGGTCTATTCGACCATGGTGGTGGAGGCCTCCATTCACGGCACACCGGTGGTGAGTCTGTGCATCGATTCTCCGGAAGGCTGGCCGGGTCGATTCACCCTGCCCTTGTCGCAGATTGGCGGCTGGCCCACCCATTTGCGCTTCCGTCAATCCGGTGCTGGGCAAGAAGCTGTGGATCAAGAGAGCTTGCGCGCGGCTATCAATCGCTATTTGGAGCAGCCCGGCATCGATCAGGATGCCCGGGACGCTTTCATCGCCCGCGAATGCACCTATACGGATGGCAAGGCTGCCAAGCACACGTCTGAGTTTTTGCTATCGTTGCTTGATGAATAAAGTGGATACGATCTGAAATGGAAATCACTACAAAATCAAAAACTTTGCTACGTATTCAACTCATCGCTGTGCTGGTGGAAGCCGGACTTGGCCTGCTTTCTCTCTTCCTGATTCCCTCCGATCCCCAAAACGCCTGGGTTTTGGGCTTGTCGAAATCCCGGCTTGTGATGGTCTTTGCCTGGACATTGCTTTCAAGCGTCGTTACCTTTTTCGTGGTAAAGACCCTCAGGAACGAGACGTGGCTAGATAAACTAGGACAGGGGGTTGAACAAATGTTACAGGCAGACGGCCATCTGATCAGCGGATTTGTGTTCTCGCTGGCTGGCCTTGTCGGCGGAAGCTACTTCTTATACGTCGCTTTCACCACCACCGATCTTTACCAAAAGGGCTATTTCATCCGTTTGGCGCCGTGGGTGTTTTGGCTGACGGCGTTTTGCGCCCAAACGCTGACGGTGTTGATCTTTGCGGATATCAAGCGTTTCTGGATTTATCTGCGCGCTCATGGCTTGACACTGCTGGCGTTTTTCGCCGTGCTGGTCGCCGGTTTGGTCGTTCACCTACAATTGGGTGCTATGGATTACAGTGAATTGGAAATTTACTCTCCCAACGATCAAATTGATCATGACATCAAGGAGCAGGACATTTACCTTGTCTATCAAGAAGGGCTCAACCTGCTCAACGGGGAGAATCCCTACGCGCGAGCTTCAAAAATCAACGAGAATCGCTGGAACGCGGCGTTGCCCACCTATTTGCCGAGTATGTATTATGGTTCCTTGCTGACCCACCTGGCCGGGATTGACGCACTCGAAGATTGGCTCAGCGTTTGGAAAGGCATTTTCCTTTTCTTCAACTTGGCGATTGCCTATCTCGTTTTTTATGTGCCCACCCATCGGTATGATGCGCCTGTTTTGGGGCTTGTCGCCGCGGCTTTGTGGCTGTTCAACCGTTGGACCTTGCATGTCACCACGATCGCACATTTCAATTTCATCCCCATTTTCTTTTTTGTGCTTTCTCTGGGCTTGCTACCCAAACGACCGATCTGGTCGTATCTCTTCTTTGGGCTCTCGCTCAGCTTGAAACATAACGCTATTTTCATGGGACCGATTTACTTGATCTGGGCATGGAAGCGGGAGGAAGAAAACCGGCTCCGGAATCTCTTGACCGCAGGCGTCGCCATGGCTGCGGTTCCTTTGTTGGTCTCGTTCCCCTTCTTGATCCAAGACTTGATCGGGTTTGTCAAGTCCCTATCGATTTCGTTGACTCGCTATCCGGAGACTCACATTGGCGTCTTGTCCCTGGATGCCCTCTTTGGCTGGGTGGGGCTTCCGGCCAAGATTCCCTTAATCTTGATGATTCTAGCCTCCTACCTGGTTGCCTGGCGGACCAAACTTGGCTATTTCGCCGCCGGATTGCTGATCATGACCATTTTTGTAGATTTTCATTCGGTTTTGTTTCGACACTACATGGCCTGGATTGTGCCCCTGGTTTTGTTAACCATTTCAGAATCCATTATTTTGCCTCTGAAACGATCTGCACAAGGGCAGGCGGCTTGATGTTGTTCAACTTTGTATTTTTCGATCACATAGTAAACTTGTGAATATCCTTCAAAGAATTTACCAACGACTAGCCTTAACCGGCCGCGTTTTCCTGACCGGGCGTTTGGATGCCCAGAAACGTGAGCATATCTCCGCCATCACGGAGGAGCAAGTCCAGGAAGCGAAAGCCTTCTTTCCGCTGGATAAATTTTTCATTTTTGGACACGCTCGTTCGGGGACGACGCTGCTCACCCGCCTGGTGCGGCTTCATCCTTCCGTGCATTGCAACTACCAGGGTCATTTTTTCACCCGCCAACCCACGATGCAAGGCTTGGTCGACCGCCACGACGTTGAAGCCTGGTTCACCCGCCGCAGCAACCGTTGGAATCGGGGCAAAGATCTATCCCCCGTGGTGCTGCGAGCAGCGATTGATTTCATCATGGAGCGGGAAGCCCGTCCCCTGGGCGTCAGCGTGGTGGGTGATAAAAGTCCCAACAGCCTGTTAAATGGCCGTGCCGTCCGCTTGATGCACAAGCTCTATCCCGATGGCAAATTGATCTTCATCGTCCGCGATGGGCGTGATGCCGCCGTTTCGCACCGCTTCCAGACCTTCATTGACGCCACCCAACATCTCACCCGCCGCGATTGGGCCCTGCGCGCAGCGTTCAAGCGCGATCCCGATCCTTTCATGCGCGGCGAGCGTTCCATTTTCACCGGGCGGGGCATTCGGGAAGCCGCCGAGGGATGGGCAGAAAATGTCACCGAGACCGACCGGCTGGGGCGCGAAATCTACGGGGAGCAGTATCTCTCCCTGCGCTACGAAGACCTGTTGGCTTCCTCCTGGGAGCAGATGAGCCGCATTTGGGCGTTTTTGGGCGTCGATATCACCTTGCCCGATTTGTCTTCCTTGTTGGAGGCAGAACTGGACCGCAACCCCGACGCCAAGTGGCAGCAGCAAAAGGCCGGCGATCTGGTTGAGCCCTTGGAGAAGGGCAAGAGCGGTTCCTGGCGTCAGTTGTTTACCCCCCGAGACCGGGCCATCTTCAAAGAGATCGCCGGGGATGCGCTCATCGCCTGGGGGTATGAACAGGATTATGATTGGTAAAGAAACTTCCCACACCGAACGATGAAATTCTTAATTGCTGGTTTTGGCTCGATTGGCCGCCGTCATTTTCATAATCTGGTCGCGCTGGGACAGGATGATATTCTCTTCTTGCGCAGTCACCGCAGCACGTTGGAAGACGAAGAAATTGCTGCCTTCCCTGTGGAAACGGATTTACCAGCTGCCCTGGCCCACGAGCCGGACGCGGTGATCGTTTCGAATCCTACTGCTTTGCACTTGGATGTGGCCATCCCCGCCGCGGAGGCAGGTTGTCATCTGCTGCTGGAGAAACCGATTTCACACTCGATGAGGCACCTGGACTTGTTACAGGATACCGTCGAGCGTGGCGGTGGGCGGGTCTTGGTTGGCTTTCAATTCCGCTATCACCCCCAGTTGCGCCAGATGGCAGCCTTTCTCGATGATGGTGCCATTGGCCGCCCTGTGGCCGCCCGCGTCCATTGGGGTGAATATTTGCCCGCCTGGCATCCGTGGGAGGATTACCGCAAAGGATACAGCGCCCGCAAAGATCTGGGCGGGGGCGTCATTCTGACCTTGTCGCATCCCTTGGATTATCTCCGTTGGCTGCTGGGCGATGTGGACGCGCTGTGGGCTTTTACGAGCCAGGCCGAGCCGCTGGAGATTGAAGTTGAAGCCAATGCCGAAATTGGACTCAAATTTACCAATGGTGTGCTAGGCAGCGTTCACCTGGATTATGTTCAACGCCCTCACAGCCATCGACTGGAGATTGTCGGCACGGGAGGCACCATCCGTTGGGATTATGTGCGCGGCGAGTTACGCGTGTTCCGCGTTGAGGCAGAGCAGTGGCAGTCTTATCCGCTGCCGGATGATTTTGAGCGCAATGATTTATTTCGAGAAGAGATGGCCCATTTCTTGGCGGTGGCACGCGGCGAGGCCGCACCCTTGTGCACGCTGCAGGATGGCATCTGGGCGCAGAAGCTGGCCATGGCGGCGCACGATTCTTCGGCCTCGGGCCGAATCATCCGCTGGGATGGACGGTAGCAGCTTACGGGCTTGATTCGAGTTTCCCCCACAGGATTTCGTCGGAGTCGCTCCGGGCGGAAAAATCCATCCCATCCACTTCCACCACGGTATAGTATTGTTCGATATAGGCGTAGGCGGTTTCTTTCTCGCCCCATAATTGCAGAATCAGGTCGGGCTTGAGCTCGCCAATGGCGTAATCGTAATCCCATTTCATGTGACCGGGGCGAACTCCGGCCAAGTTGTTGGGGATGTGGCTGGGTTGGTTGGCGATGTAGGCGTCGTTTTTTCCCAGAAGGTCGATGGCGGGACGCTCGCTGAAATAGGGGATCGCCCCCGCGCTGACGACGGCGATGCGGGCCTTGGGCGTGGTAATTTTTTCCACTGCGTGGACGATGTCGATATAAAATTTGTTGCCTTCGACAAAGTTGGGCTGACGTTGCAGCAGCCAGCGTTCCAGGTTACGGGGGTTATACTGGATAAAGTTGAAATTGACCATGCTGACCAAGACGACGGCGATAAGCCCAACTTGGCCGAGAAACTTTGTCGGCAGGGGATTGTCCTTGATCTTGTTGCGCAAAGCCTGGATAATCTGTTCCCAGGCGTAGACGAAGAGAATGAAAAATTGGGAGATGGAGACGGCGATGTAACGGTTGGCGCCCCCTTTGTGCTCCCAGGCGTCGCCGCCGACATAGACGCTGTAAGCCACCTGGCCCAGGAAGACCAACGCTGGCAAGATGGTTTCGGGCTCAAAGTAGAAGAGCACGACCAAAAACGGCAACAGAAACAACACCCAATTGAAGTCCCAGACAAATTCATACAGCACATACAGACCGCGTTTGATCCGGGTGATCAGCGGGAAGCCGCTCATTTTGAGATAATAGGTGTTGGGCAGCGGTTCGCCGTAATAGACCAGCCGGAACAGCGTTTGGCTGAGCAGGAAGAAGGCCAGCGAACCCACACCCCAGAGCAGATGCTGTTTGCGGTGTTTGGGATCGAAAACCCAGGAAAAGCCGATCACGACAAGGAAAGGCACGGCCATGTCGATGCGCACGAGCGTGCTGACGCCCAACAGAAGATACGGCCAGGGTGAAAATTCACCTTCTTGGTGTGACTGCAATGTTAGCAGAATGGCTCCGCTGAGCATCAGGGCGAGGACACTGACTTCCATGCCTTGCAGCCCCCAATTGAGCAGCGGTGTGTAGAAGGCGGTCAGCATCACAGCTAGCAACGGGATTAAGGCGTTATCAGGGAGCGTTTCGGCGATTCGTTTGACAAAGTAGAGATTGAACAGCAGAAAGATGGCTCCGCTGATTTGAATCGCCAGGCTGATTTTTGGGGCGGGGATAGGAAAGAGATGAAAGATGGCCATGAATACTACCCAGAGAGGATTGGTATAGCCTTCCACAGGGGTTTCGCCCGGGTTCCACACCAGGCCGTGTCCTTCGGCCAGGTTTTTGGCGTAGCGCATTGAGATCATGGCATCGTCGAAAAGGACGAAATAACGGGTGCCGTCTGCGATGAAGCTGGTTTGATAGATGTAGACGCCCATGTAGACGGTGCTAAAAAGCAGTAGCAGGATAAAAATCCAATTGGATTTGATTTTGTTCATAGATTCACGTGTGGGGAAAAGGGAGTACATTTCTGGTTGAAGGTTTCAGGTTTGGTCTCTGTTGATGACGGAACTTGGTTTTTGATCGTCAAGATTATACTATGTGATGATTCTTTGGTGAGGAGAAGAACGATGCTGAGTCGATTAGAACGTACTCGTTATCTTGGAGCTTTGATTGTTTTTGCTGTTTTGTTGGTTGGCTGCAACCCGGTAGAGACCCCGCCAAGCGCAACCGTCACGGCTACGGATGTCCCTGCTACCTCAACCGATACGCCGGTGCCCCCCACCGCGACGCCGGTTCCGCCGACGGACACATCCACGCCGCTGCCCTCGGCCACGGATACGCCAACAGACACAAATACGCCGACGCCCATCCCGCCTTCCTTGGAAGTGTCTCAAAACGCGGTCTGTCGTATCGGGCCTGGTTTGGCCTATCCAATTGAATCGTATCTGGTTCCGGGCGATGTCCTCATTCCCTCCGGCTTTGTGGATGGAGAAACTCGCTGGTGGTTTGGCGCTTTTGAAACCGAACAGGAAGAAATAACCTGTTGGATTTCTGAGCAAGTTGTTGCCCTTTCCGGTGATGCTTCCATCTTGCCAACCTTGACGCCGCCGCCTTTACCGACCGCCTCGCCGACACCGACATCTGAAAAAGGGGAGATTTATTATTTCTTGGTCGCAGAAGATACAGGCGGTCCCTTTGGTTGTGGTGATGGTCTTGTGATGGTTTATCCGGGCATCCCTCGAACGGGAAACTTCCAAAAAGATGTTACTGCGGCGCTAAACGCTTTGTTTTCCAACAATCACAAGTATTACAATGGTTTTTATAATCCCATGCACGCCTCCTCCCTGCGGGTGGGAGACGTTGACTCTCCTTCAGGAGGGGAAACACGGATAAATCTTGCAGGAAATTTGGCCAAACCAAAAGACAAATGTGAAAGCCAACGGATGCGCGATCAGGTCTGGATGACCGTTCAACAGCAATTTTCTGAAGCAGGGCATGCTGTCATCTGGATGAATAATGCCCTTCTGGGGGATTTGTTAGTCGTTGCCAAGTAAATGGGATTAGGTGTAGGGAAGAAGCAATTTGCGAAAGTCTTAAGTTTGGGAGAAGTGCCCGTCGTCTTGTCTGCGGACACCCTTCAAAGCTAAAAAATCTATGTTATCATTCAGGGTCGCCGGCTGCTGGTCGGTGTTTTCTTGGAATGGAAATATCCCGTTGAGAACGAATCGTGTTTTCCGGGATCGAACAAATAGTGAAGGAGTTTTTTTTACCATGAGTGAAGATGTTTTGATCCCCCCATACGGTGGAGAGCTTGTTGACCTGTTGGTTTCGGAAGAGGAGCGTCAGGAATTGCTTGAGAAAGTGGGCCATTATCCTGACCTACAACTTTCCGATCGTGCTTTGCACGACCTTGAGCTTTTGGCTGTGGGAGGTTTCTCGCCTTTGGATCGTTTTATGGGCGAAGATGATTACCAGCGTGTCTTGACCGAGATGCGGCTTGATGATGGTACCTTGTTCCCCATTCCCATCACCCTAACCATCGACAAGGATGATCTGCCCACTCGGGGCGAGTGGATCACCCTGCGTGATTCGCGCAACTATATCATCGCCGTGATGCGCATCGAAGAGGTCTTCCGCTGGGATCCGCACCGTGAGGCCCGCTTGGTGCTGGGGACAACCGATCACCGCCACCCGCTGGTCTCTGAAATGGAGCAATGGGGCGATTTATGTATTTCTGGCGAATTGAAAGTGATCAATTTGCCCGTGTATTACGATTTCAAGGAAATCCGGCGTACACCTGCCCAAGTACGGGAATTGCTCGACCAGATAGGCAACGAGAATGTGACCGCTTTCCAAACTCGCAACCCAATGCACCGAGTTCACGAGGCCCTGACCAAGCGAGCCGTTGAACGCGTCGGTGGCAGTTTGCTGATTCATCCCGTTGTGGGCATGACCAAGCCGGGCGATGTCGATCACTTCACCCGTGTCCGCGTTTATAAAGCCTTGGTAGAAAATTATTATGATGACGCCACCGTGCTCAGCTTGCTGCCTTTGGCCATGCGTATGGCCGGACCTCGCGAAGCGCTCTGGCACGCTATTATTCGCCGTAATTATGGCGCTAACCACTTCATCGTTGGGCGCGATCATGCTGGCCCCGGCAAGGACAGCAACGGGGAGCCTTTCTACGGTCCCTATGAGGCCCAGACGATGATGGATCAATATCGTGATGAGATCGGCGTCACCGCAGTGACCTTCAACGAGTTGGTTTATCTCGAAGATGAAGATAAATATCTCGCTCGCGAAGATGCGCCCGAAGGTGCCAAAACAGCTTATATTTCGGGAACGCAGGTGCGCGAAGAATATCTGGCCAAGGGCAAGATACTGCCGGGCTGGTTCACACGCAGAGAAACCGCTCAAATCTTGATGGATACCCATCCCCCGCGGCACAAACAGGGCTTGTGTATCTGGTTCACCGGCTTGAGCGGGTCGGGAAAATCGACCATTGCCAATGCTCTCACACCCATGCTACTTCAGTATGGCCGTCAGGCCACCGTTTTGGATGGTGATGTCGTCCGCACCCACCTTTCCAAAGGCTTGGGCTTTAGCAAAGAAGATCGCGATACCAACATCTTGCGGATCGGGTTCGTCGCCGGAGAAATCGCCCGCCATAGCGGTACAGTTGTTTGCGCAGCGATTAGCCCTTACCGCAAGACCCGCAATGAAGCCCGCAAAATGGTCGGCGAAGACCGATTTGTTGAGGTCTTCGTCAACACGCCTTTGGAAGTTTGCGAACAACGCGATGTCAAGGGGCTCTATGCCCGTGCTCGCCGCGGCGAAATCAAAGGCTTTACCGGCATCGACGATCCTTACGAAGAACCTGTCAGCGCTGAAGTCGTCGTCAACACCGTCGAAAAAACCCCCGAAGAAAATGCCCTCGCCATTGTCGAATATCTGAAAGAACGCGGTTTTCTCAAGGAAGACGGCTTAGGTGTCTAGAGAACCTATTCAACAGCAATTCGATCTCACAGACCGCGTCGCCATCGTCACCGGTGGCGCCGGTCTGCTGGGGCGCGAATTTTGCTGGACCTTGGCGCAAGCGGGCGCTGCGGTGCTGGTGGCGGATTTGGATGGAGATGCTGGCGCCGTCGTGGCCGAATCCCTATCCCAAAGCGGATTCCCGGCCCGGAGCGCGGCGACGGACGTGTCCCAACCTGATTCCGTTGATGGGATGGTAGCTACCGCCTTGAAAGCCTGGGGCCGCGTCGACATCTTGGTCAACAGCGCCGCCCTGGATCCTAAGTTCGACCCCCAGGCGCTCCAAAACGAGCAAGCCGCCTCGGGGGCGTTTGAGTCCTATCCGCTTGAGTTGTGGCAACAGGCTTTGGATGTCAATCTGACCGGCATGTTTCTCGCCTGTCAAGCCGTTGCAGAACCAATGCTCTCCCAAGGTGGGGGAGTGATCATCAATATTTCATCCATCTACGGCCTCACCGCCCCCGATCAACGTTTGTACCAACAGGAAGATCAGCCGCCGCGCTACAAGCCCGTTTATTACACGGTCACCAAGGCGGGCGTGCTCGGTTTGACAAAGTATTTGGCAGCTTATTACGCTGGCAAAAATATCCGCGTCAATGCCTTAACCCCTGGGGGAGTCTACAACGATCACGATGATGATTTTGTTCAAGCCTATTCCGCTCGCTCTGTGTTGGGCCGCATGGCAGACAAAAGCGACATGAACGGTGCCCTGCTGTTTTTGGCGTCTGATGCATCCCGTTACATGACCGGAGCCAACCTGGTCGTCGACGGCGGCTGGACAACTTGGTGACAAATTTCCTTTCCTATGACTGAAGTTTTAGCCCTTATCCCCGCGCGGGGAGGCTCGAAATCCATCCCCCGCAAAAATATCAAATCCTTTGCCGGTTATCCTTTGATTGCTTTCAGCATCGCTGCCGCGCTGGCATCTGAGACCGTCACCCGGGTGATTGTCTCCACCGATGATGAAGAGATCGCCGGGATTTCGCGCCGCTACGGTGCCGAGACGCCTTTCCTGCGCCCGGATGAACATGCTCGCGACCAAACCCCGGATTTACCCGTTTTTCAGCATGCTCTCGCCTGGCTGGCAGAAGAACAAAATTACCATCCTGAGATTGTCGTCCAGCTTCGCCCTACCTCTCCGTTTCGCCGGGTTGAGCACATTGATCGCGCTGTATCGCAGTTGATCGAGCATCCCGAAGCCGATGCTGTCCGCACGGTTTGTGTCCCCTTCCAGAATCCCTATAAGATGTGGCGCATTGGCCCGGAAGGATACATGCGCCCGTTGATGGAAACGGAATTCGACGAGCCTTATAACATGCCGCGGCAGGCACTCCCCGATGTCTATTGGCAGACCGGCTATGTCGATGCGGCCTGGGCCGATACGATTACCCAAAAAGAGAGCATGACCGGAGATCTGATTCTCCCCTTGATTATCGACCCGTCCGAATGGGTTGATATTGATTCACCCGCTGATTGGCAGCGGGCCGAGCGGTTGATCACCGGCGGCGAAATCACCTTGGACGATTTAGGATTTGAAATTTCAGAAGCGGCAGCCTAAAGCAGGGGGGACCGTTCTGCTGGCTTGAATCTTTATGCGTAGATCGCATCAAAAATGTTTATTGATTTAGTAACCTGGTTATTTCACCAAGAAGTCGCGAAGAACACGAAGGCTTCTTTGTGGGCACAAAGGATCATCTTTGTGTCCTTAGAGCCTTTGTGGTGATTTTCGTGAGAGGCAAAACGTTGTAAGGATTTTTGCTGTGGAGAGCTAGGTGTTCATTTCACGGAGATGACCATGCCCACCATTCGAATTGGCGATCGCCTCGTTGGCGACGGCCATCCTACTTACATTATCGCCGAGATCGGCGTCAACCATAACGGCATTCTCGATTACGCTTTTCAATTGATTGATGCGGCCGTGAATGCCGGTGTCGATGCGGTCAAGTTTCAGAAACGCAGCTTGGATAAGCTCTATCCGGAGAAATATTTGCGCGATTCCAATGTCGGTGAGAAGAACTTGAATTATCTTCTCCCCATTTTGCAGCGCGTTGAACTCTCCGATGCGGATTATTACAAACTGGTCGACTATTGCGAAGAGAAGGGTGTCACCTTCATGTGTTCGGCCTTCGACGAAGAGAGCGCCGATTTTGTCGAATCCTTGGGCGTGCCCGCATACAAGGTGGCCTCGGCCGACATGATCAACCTTCCCCTGATCGATTATTTGGTCTGCAAAGATAAGCCGTTGATCGTTTCCACGGGCATGTCTCGGATGGAAGAGGTCGAAACCACGGTGGCGTTTCTCAAAGAGCGAGATGCAGAATTCGCCTTGTTGCATTGCAACAGCGCTTATCCGGCCGCGTTCGAGGACATCAACCTGAGCTTTATGGAGCAGTTGCGCCAGTTTGGGGTTCCGGTGGGATATTCCGGACATGAGCGCGGCATCGCTGTTTCGACGGTAGCCTCTGCTTTGGGGGCTTGCATCGTCGAGCGGCACATCACCCTCGACCGCACCATGGACGGGCCTGACCACGCTGCCAGCTTGGAGCCGCACGGCTTTGCCAAGATGGTGCGCGATATCCGCCAGGTATCGCAGGCTTTGGGCACCGGCGAAGAGAAATATTTCACCATGGGTGAAATTCTCAACCGCGAGGTGCTGGCAAAAAGCTTGGTCGCCACCCGCGATATCGAGCCGGGCGAAACCATCACAAGCGAGATGGTCACCGTCAAGGGGCCGGGACAGGGGCTCTCTCCCCAGCGTTATACCGAGCTGATTGGACAGGTGATCGAGCGCGCTGTCGAAAAGGATGACCCTTTCTTGCCCACCGACATTGGCCGGAGAGTGACCTTGGATGTGGAGCACACCATCCCGATGGAGTGGGGCTTTGTCGTCCGCTTCAACGACTTCCGTGATTCGCTTCAATACAACCCCAAACTTTTCGAGTTTCATTTCACCGACAAGGATTTGCACGAACCGTATCCAGGCGATGACCTTGATATGCAGCTGGTCGTCCACGCTCCGGAGTTTTGGACCAATCACCTGGTTGATTTGTGCACCTTTGATGAAGATCACCGCCGAGCCTCGCTGGCATTGATACAGGATGCCATTGATGTCACCCGTGATATGGCTCCCCACTTCTCAGGCAAGCCGAAGATCGTCGTGCATCCCGGCGCGGCCAGCCTCGACCAACCGATCAAAGATCGTCAGGGACTCTATGATAATTTACGTCGTTCCGTTGAAGCATTGGATTTTGACGGGGTTGAACTCTTAATCGAAAATTTACCTCCCCGCCCCTGGTACTTTGGCGGCCAATGGCTGACCAACGCCTTCATGGATCTGGGCGAGATCCGTGATTTCCTTGAATCCATGGATTTGATGACTTGTTATGACACATCTCACCACAAGCTGTATTGCAATTGGGCCGATGTCGATTTCTACGAGCAGGTTGAGATCATTTTGCCCTATGTTTCCCACTTGCATCTTTCTGATGCTTCGGGCATTGACGGGGAAGGCTTACAGATTGGGGAGGGGGCGATCGATTGGGTCAAATTTTTCCAGGTTGCCAAGAACTATCACGGCACGATGATCCCGGAGATTTGGCGTGGGCACCAACGCGGCGGTGAGGGCTTCATCATCGCCATCAACCGGCTTTCCGACGCTTATTTCCAAGCGATTGAATCTTGATGAAGTTTTCGTTTCGGCGTCTCCAAACGGCCCGGCTGCGGCTGCTCCAAAATATACGCTTGGCGCGTTTAGCTCGCCAGGTCAGTCGGCAGGCGCGGACTGACCGTCAGCAAAAACCGGTCGCCTTTTTCAACGCCTCGTCGCGTTTGGGTGGCTTGAGCCAGAATGCCGCTTTTTCGCAGTTGGCTGCATGGGGCCTGCAGCTCGCCGGTGTTCCGGTGGTGCACTTTGGATGCTATGCCGGGATGAGCCATTGTGTGCTCGGTACCGATCCCGATGATCATACCGCTGATCCCCCTTGTCAGATGTGCATTGCTCAGTCCGATCGTTTATTTGCTTCCGCGCCGGTGTCCTGGTTTCTTTACTGCCGCGACGAAAATGTAGCGGCCGCTCTTCGCGGTCTGGATTTCGATACTCTGTCAAATTTCAGATACGAAAGTGACCAGTGGCGAGATGCTATCCCCCTGGGTGAGCTTGTCCTTCCCTCGCTGCGCTGGGCTTTGCGCCGCCACCACTTGCCCGATGATGCGGCCACGCGCCACCAGATGCGGGAATATATTCTCTCGGCTTACCGCGTGGCTAGAGAGTTTGACCGCTTTTTGCAGCAAGAAACGCCACAAACCGTCGTGCTTTTCAACGGTTTGCAATTTCCCGAAGCGACGGCGCGGTGGGTAGCGCGCCAGTATGATATTCCTACCATCACCCATGAAGTCAGTTTTCGCCCCTTTTCGGCCTTCTTCACCCGCGGTGATGCCACAGCCTATCCCATCGATATCCCCGCTGATTTCCGCCTCAGCGATGAACAAAACGCCCGCCTGGATTCTTATCTCAGCCAGCGTTTTCAGGGCGACTTTACCATGGCCGGGATCCGCTTCTGGCCAGAGATGGATAAGCTGGACGATGGCTTTCTCGAGCAGGCGAATCAATTTGAACAGATCGTACCGGTGTTCACCAATGTGGTCTTCGATACCAGCCAGATTCACGCCAATGTTATCTTTGAGCAAATGTTCGCTTGGCTTGATCTGATTCTGGACATCATCTGTGACCATCCGGAAACCTTGTTCGTCATCCGCGCTCACCCGGACGAAAAACGTTCTGGCAAGCAAAGCCGTGAGAGCGTCAGTGATTGGGTTGCTCGTAAAGGTGTCGATCAACTCTCCAATGTCGTTTTCATTGATTCACAAGAGTATCTCAGTTCCTACGAACTGATTCGCCGGGCTAAGTTTGTGATGGTTTACAATTCTTCGATTGGGCTGGAGTCCACCTTGTTAGGTGTGCCTGTTTTGTGTGGTGGCAAGGCGCGTTACACCCAATACCCCATTGTCTACTTCCCCCAAACGCCGCAAGCTTACCGTCAAAAAGCGGAAGAACTTTTGACCGCGGAATCACTGGATGTGCCCGAAGCCTTTCGCCGGAACGCGCGTCGCTTTTATTATTACCAATTGTATCGAGTCTCTCTGCCGTTGGATGATTTCATCGAAGCCCATCCTACGCCTGGCTACGTCAATCTGAAGCGGTTCTCCTGGCGCGACTTGCTGCCCGAAAATTCGGTCACCATGCGGGTATTGGTGGAGGGAATTACCCAGGGCAACCCCTTCGTTTTGTCGGAGGCCGAATGACCGGTTATTACATAGTCAAGCATGGACTCAAATTGGTCCGTTGGCAGGTTCGACGGGCCAGGGCAGCTTTGCGTTGGGGGTCTGATGCCCTGGCCGCCGCGCCGATCGTGTTTGGCAATGCCATGCCCAAGTCGGGGTCGCATTTGTTGACCCAAGTCCTGGAAGGCTTGGTGCACCTGGGGCCGTTTGTCAATCCCGGCTTTCCACCGGTCAACCGCACAGAAGATAATCAGCCCTTGCCTGAAGATGCAGTCATTGCTGCCATTCGCCGGATGCGGCCGGGCGATATCCGCTACGGTTATATTCACGCTCGCGAACCTTACTTATCGTTGTTAACCCAAGAGAATCGAGCCACCGTTTTTATCTATCGAGACCCGCGCGACATGTTGGTTTCCCACGTCTTTTACGCTACCGATATGTATCCTGATCATGGTATGCATCAGTTTTATACTCATTCGCTTGATTCCATGGAAGCGCGTCTCAACGCCGCTATTGAAGGGGTGTCCAAGCCGGGTGCTGAACTCGCCAGCGTGCGCCAGCGTTATCAAACCTATTGGGATTGGTTTGACAACCCCCATATCCTCCGAATCCGTTTTGAGAACTTGATCTTGGAGCGAGAGGCGACCTTGGGACGTATTTTGAATTATCTGGAGGACTTTGGGTTTACCCCCGCGATGCCTCGTTCGCAGGCGGTGGAGGTGCTCAAGTCGGGTATTGCACCGCGCAAATCAGGCACTTTCCGCAAGGGTGAACCGGGCAATTGGCGCCAGCATTTCACCGAAGCCAACAAAAAAATTTTCAAAGATGTGGCCGGCGATTTGCTTATCCGGCTGGGGTATGAGAAGTCAAATGACTGGTAAACAGAAGCCGCTCGTTTCGGTGGTGATTCGCGCTTATAACGAAGAGAAACACATTGGCCGCCTGCTGACCGGCATCGTCCAACAAACGCTTGACGATGTCGAGATCGTGCTGGTTGATTCCGGCTCGACGGATGCGACTGTTTCGATTGCTTCGCGTTATCCCGTTAGAATTGTGACAATCAGTCCCGATGAGTTCACCTTTGGACGCGCCTTGAATGTGGGCATCGAAGCCGCCCGTGGAGAGTTCATTGCCATCACCAGCGCGCATTGTTACCCTGTCTATCCCGATTGGCTGGAGCAGCTTCTAAGACCGTTCGATGATCCCGATGTGGGGCTGGCCTACGGCAAGCAGCGCGGCGGCGAAAGCAATCAATACTCGGAGCACCAATTCTTTCGCAAATATTTTCCCGATGTTTCCCAGCCGCGGCAGGGACATCCCTATGCCCACAATGCCAACGCGGTCATTCGACGCGCCCTCTGGGAGCAACAGCCTTATAACGAGCATCTCACCGGCTTGGAAGATTTAGCCTGGAGCAGTTTGCTCAAGGAAGAAGGTTACGCCGTTGCTTATGTTGCCGAAGCCGAGGTGATTCATCTCCATGATGAGACGCCTGTCCAGGTTTATAATCGGTACCGCCGTGAGGCGATTGCCCTGAAACAAATTCTGCCGGACAGCCGGTTCAACCTGTGGAATTTTGTGCGCCTGTGGCTGGGAACCACGTTTGCCGATTTGTTGCAAGCACGTCGTGACGCCGTCCTGACGGATGAATGGCAAGGTATCCTTTGGTTTCGGTTGATGCAATACTGGGGCACCTATCGAGGCTACCGTTATTCTGGCCGGATTGATGCTCAACTTCACCGCCAATTCTATTATCCACCGGAGAGCCTGGATGAAAAGACCCCTGAGCCGCGCCATGTGCAGCCGATTGAGTATGGAGAGATTGAAGGGTAAAATATAATCGATATACTCGAAGGTTATCAGGCAGGCAGGTGGATTATGGCGCAAGTATTTGAGATTGTTTCGATGAGAGAGATTCGTGATTTTTGTGAGCGGATTGTAGAAAATTTTCAACCATCGAGGGTTATTCTCTTTGGTTCCTACGCGCGTGGAAACCCCACAATAGATTCGGATGTGGATATTTTGGTTGTTTTGCCTTTCGAGGGGAAAAATAGCCATAAAGCGTCCGAAATCATCATGACAGTGGGTCACCCTGGTTTTCCTGTTGATCTCATCGTGCGGACTCCGGAAGAGATCAAGGAACGTCTGTCAATGGGAGATTATTTCATCAAAGAAATCTTTGAGCGAGGCGAGGTTCTCTATGAAGCCGATTACGCTTGAATGGATAGAAAAAGCCGAAGGAGATTTTGCTACTGCTGAACGCGAATGGCGGGCTCGCAAGAACCTTAACTATGATGCAGTGTGCTTTCATTGCCAGCAGTGTGTTGAAAAGTATCTTAAAGCTCGACTTCAAGAAGCGGAAATCCCATTTACGAAAACCCATGATTTGGTATTATTGCTCGATTTAGTCAAATCTGTCGAGCCGCTTTGGGAGCCTTTTCGAGAATCTTTTCAACGATTGACGAGTTATGCCGTAGTTTATCGCTATCCTGGGGATAGCGCAGATAAAAAAGACGCTCGTGAAGCGATCGAGATTTGCCGTAAAGCCCACCGGGCAATACGAATCTCTTTAGGGCTAGAAGAATGACGAAAATCATTGCCCTCGTCCCCATGCGCCATCATTCTCAGCGCGTCCCGGGAAAAAATTATCGCTCTTTGGCTGGAAAGCCGCTCTTCCATCACATCATTGAAACCCTCTCAAAAGTTTCTATGATTGATCAGATCGTCGTCGATACCGATAGTCCTGACATCATGGCTGGATTGGAGAAGCACTTTCTCCAGGTAGGCGTGATTGACCGCCCGGAGCATTTACGCGCCGACGAGATTCCCATGAATGAAATCCTGGCCTACGA
Organism: uncultured Anaerolineales bacterium; assembly: GCA_964644835.1. Classification (GTDB taxonomy): domain Bacteria; phylum Chloroflexota; class Anaerolineae; order Anaerolineales; family UBA11858; genus JAYELX01. The sequence goes on along the minus strand of CAZXXW010000006.1, from coordinate 3,122 downwards.
TACCTCCCAGGTGGAGGCCGATTTCTATCTCCAAACGCACAGCACCAATCCCTTGCTGCGAGCCGAGACGATCGAACATGCTCTGGAGACTTTTTTGGAGCAGGTTCCCGCCTATGATTCGCTCTTTTCGGTCACCCGCTTGCAAACACGCCTGTGGGATCAACTGTCCCGGCCCATCAACCACAACCCCGACATTTTGCTCCAAACCCAAGATTTGCCCCCTATTTACGAAGAAAATTCCTGCATTTATTTGTTCACTCGCGAGACGTTGATGCGGCGGCGCAATCGCCTGGGTGATCGCCCGCTGATGTACGAAATCCCCGCTGCCGAAGCATGGGACATTGATGAGCCCTTGGATTTTGAGATAGTCGACTTTTTGATGAGCAGCCGGTGAATCGGGCATCTGGGATCAGGAATCAGGAAACGCCTGATCCCAAATCCCTGGTTCACTGATAACTGATACACTGACACCTGACACCTATGCACACAATTCTTTTCACCGCCCCCTACATGATTCCTTTTTTAGACCGCTTCCGCCCCGTGCTGGAGAGTTTTGGCCTGGAGTTGATTGTTCCTGACGTGGAAGAGCGCATGGACGAAGTGGATTTGATGGCCTATGCTGGACAATTCGATGGCACCATTTGCGGCGACGACCGCTACACGCCCCAGGTCTTGGAAGCCTGTTCGCCGCGCCTGAAAGTGATCTCCAAGTGGGGCACGGGGATCGATTCCATCGACGCCCCAACCTGCGCCCGTTTGGGTATCGTCATCGGTAATACGCCCAACGCCTTCACCTTGCCCGTCTCGGACAGCGTCATGGGCTATATCCTCGCATTTGCCCGCCGCCAACCCTGGCTGGATCAAGCTGTCAAATCTGGACGCTGGCAAAAGATACCTGGCCACTCGCTGAGCGAATGCACCCTTGGTGTGGTCGGTGTGGGCGATGTCGGCAAGGCGGTTGTTCGCAAAGCGCGCGCCTTTGGGATGACTCTTTTGGGCAACGATATTGTCGATGTCAATCACGTTTTTTTGGCCGAAACCGGCTTGAACATGGTCCCGCTGGAAACGCTGCTGGCCGAGGCCGATTTTGTCAGCCTGAATTGTGATCTCAATCCGACCAGCCATCATTTGATCACCGCCGAGACTCTCGCGTTGATGAAACCGGATGCTGTTCTGATCAACACGGCGCGTGGTCCCGTTGTTGATGAACCCGCCCTGGTTGCAGCCTTGCAAGACGGTACCATCGCCGGGGCCGCGCTCGACGTTTTTGAGCAGGAGCCTCTTCCCCCGGAGAGTCCGCTGCTCCAGATGGATAACGTCATGCTGGCGCCCCATAACGCCAACTCCAGCCCCACCGCCTGGGAGCGCGTCCATTGGAACACCATCCGCAATTTGTTAGATGGTTTGGGGATTGATTCCGCCGATTTAGACAAGTTCAAAGAGTAGTCTGACCATGAAACAAAAAACGATGTTGATAACCGGCGCGGCTGGGGGCATTGGCCGGGCCACGGTTCGATTGTTCGACGAGAAGGGGTGGCGCGTCATCGGTGTCGACCGCCAACCTTTTGGTGAGACCTTCCCGGCTGATGGTTTATTCATCGATGCAGACATTTCTGATGGCGCCGAGCTAGAAGCGATTTTCGCCCAGGCCCAGGAGTTCACCCCTACGTTGGATGCCTTGATCAACAATGCCGCGTATCAGATCTGCAAACCCTTGCTGGAGACCAGTGTGGAAGAGTGGGACGAAGTCATGGGCTCGAATTTACGCTCGGTGTTCCTGGGCGCAAAGCTGGCCTATCCGTTGCTGAAGACACAAGGAGGGGGCGCCATTGTGAATGTCTCCTCGGTGCACGCTGTGGCTACCTCCAAGAATATCGCCGCCTATGCAGCCAGTAAGGGTGGCTTGTTAGCCCTGACCCGGGCGATGGCGATTGAGTTTGCCCCTGACAACGTGCGCGTCAACGCGATTCTGCCCGGCGCGGTGGATACGCCCATGCTGCGCGCCGGCATGAGCCGCGACCACGCCGGTTCGGGAAGCATCGAGGAGCGGTTGGAAAACTTGGCCCGCAACACGGTCAGCGGCAAAGTTGGTAAACCCGAAGAGATCGCTCGGGCGATTTATTTCTTGGCCGATGAGACTCAGTCCTCTTTCATGACCGGCCAACCTCTGATTGTCGATGGTGGCGCTACCGCCCGGTTGAGTACGGAGTAATTTGTTTTAATGTCTGACCTGCGTCAAAGAATCAAGAATCTGTTTCCCCCCTCGATCTGGCATCCGTTGAGTGAGACTCGTTACGCCCTCCTGCGCGCTGTCCAGTGGCCCGCGGCGATGCTCCATCCCCTCCGCCGGGAGAGCATGGCACGTTTAGCTGCCTTGAAAGATCAACACAAGGGTGAGCGTTGTTTCATCATCGGCAATGGCCCCAGTCTGAAAGAGACCGATGTCTCCCTATTGAAGGATGAATACACTTTTGGCATGAACCGGATTTATCTGGCCTTTCCAGAGTGGGGTTTTCGCACCAGCTATTTGGTCTCGGTCAACGATCTGGTTATCGAACAATGTGCCCGTGATTTGGCTGAATTGGATATGCCCAAGTTTTTCTCCTGGCGCACGCACCGTCACTTTTTACCTTTTACTCCTTCCGAATCAAATCAAACGCACTTCTTGTTCACCACTCACAGCGGCCCCAAGTTTGCTCGAGATGCCCGCGGCCGCCTTTGGGAAGGGGCTACAGTGACCTATGTCTGTTTGCAGTTGGCCTTTCACATGGGCTTTGATGAAGCGATTTTAATCGGCGTCGATCACAGTTTTACCACCCAGGGCGCGGCCAACAAAACCGTTGTTTCGCAAGGTGACGATCCCAACCATTTTGATCCAAGCTACTTTGGTAAAGGCTTCCGCTGGCAGTTGCCCGATTTGGACGCCTCGGAACAGGCCTACCGCATGGCTCGGAGAGCTTACCAGGACGCTGGCCGACAAGTCGTCGACGCCACCATCGGGGGAAAGTTGCAGGTTTTTCCAAAAGTGGCATATAGCTCTTTATTTGATCCAGAGTCGTTTAACGCCTAGATGTTGACTGCCATAATTGTCGTTACATCAGTGTCTAAAGGTCACACCTGCC